>CBHWDR010000326.1:0-4592 GCA_966112575.1 uncultured Chitinophagales bacterium | reverse complement strand
TCCTTCATGCTCATTGCTTCAATGAACCCCTGTCCCTGCGGGTTCTACAACCACCCTGAGCGGGCCTGTACCTGTCCGCCCGGTGCAGTGGGCAAATACCTCAACAAGATCTCCGGTCCCCTGCTCGACCGCATCGACCTGCACGTGGAGGTGACGCCCGTTGCGTTTTCGGAACTCTCGTCGCAACGGCCGCAGGAGTCTTCGGCCTCGATCCGCGAGCGGGTACTGCGGGCAAGGGACATCCAGACCCAGCGCTTCCTCGATCATCCGGGACTGTATTGCAATGCGCAGATGAGCGCCAGCCTGCTGAAGAAGATCTGTGTGATCGATGCGGTGGGACAGAACCTGTTGCGCCATGCGATGGAGAAGCTGAACCTCTCGGCCCGGGCCTATGACCGCATCCTGAAAGTGAGCCGCACCATTGCTGACCTGGCCGGCTCGGAAGCCATTTTGGGCGAACACCTGGCCGAGGCGATCCATTACAGGAATCTGGATCGGGAAGGATGGGGCGGGTGAGACAATACTGAATATCGAATAAAGAACAAGGAACAAGGAATGATGAGGTGAAGCTTCTGTAAGACTAGCGACTCAAGCCATTGAGCCATAATGCTAGCTGCAAAGTAAGAATTGAGTAAATAAAGTCTTTTGTGTCTTTGTGCCTTTGTGCCTTCGTGTTTCAAAATAAACGCGCGATGCTGTGTTTTTCATTAGAGGACGCTAAAGGCGAAAAGTGTGGAACCGAAGGCCGGGAAAAGTTTTTGCTGAGTCTCCTGTATGATCGGTATCCTTTCCGCCTGGGTGCTTACGGTTTTATTTCTCCTGATGACGGTGCTGCCGCTCGTCCGGAGCGACTTTTGGACCTTCCGGATCCTCGAATATCCCCGCCTGCAGAAGCTGGCCATCGGGGTGGTGGCTATTGTTCTGCTCATCGTCTTCCGGGCCGAACTGGGGAAGCCTTTCCCGTTTTTACTAGGGGCCAGCGCACTGGCCTGTTCCTTCCTGATCTACCGCATCTTCCCTTATACCGCCCTGGCGCCCAAGGAAATGCTGCGGGTGGCCGAGGACAGCAAGGGCGCAGGGCTCAAAATCTTCACGGCCAACGTATTGCAGACCAACCGGGCCTATGACCGCATGCTGGCACAGGTGCGGCAGATGGATCCTGACCTCGTCTTCCTCGTGGAAACCGACCCGGGATGGGCGGAAGGGATGAAGGCGCTGGAGGCCGATTACCCGCACCAGCTGCGCAAGCCCCTCGATAATACCTACGGCCTCCTGTTCTATTCCCGCCTGCCCCTCCGCAATGCCCGGGTGCTCTACCGGGCCGATCCGGAAGTGCCTTCGGTGCTCACCGAAGTGCAGCTGCCCAATGGGGTCTGGATCAAGGCCTACGGACTGCACCCCAAGCCGCCGGTGCCCGGCGAATCGATGCGCTCGACCGCCAAGGACAAGGAGCTGATGAAAGTGGCTTTTGAAGTGGAGCAGGACCCGCAGCCCTGCATCGTGATGGGGGATCTGAATGACGTGGCCTGGAGCTTTGTGACCAGCCTCTTCCGCAAGATCAGCGGCCTGCTCGATCCCAGGCGGGGGCGGGGCTTTTACAGCACCTTCTCAGCCAACCATAAGCTGATGCGTTTCCCGCTGGATTATATTTTCTGTTCCCGGCAGTTCGGACTCGTGCGCATGCAGCGGATGCCGCACAATGGCTCCGATCATTTCGCCATGTTCATCCACCTTCAGTATAATGCGGCGCTCGGGCGGATCCAGGAAGAGCCGGAAGCCGATGCGGCGGAGCACCGGGAGGCGGCAAAGAAGGCGGAGAAGCCCCTGCCTGCGGAGCCGCGCTCAGAGCGCCAGTAGCTCGCGGTTGCCCCAGATCCGGGCCCCGGGGGCAGCGGCCAGCCGATGCACCTCGCCCGCCGGAATCACTTCCAGGGTCCGGACAGCGCACTCGTTGGTGAAGAATTCCATCACTTCCTCCGAAATGAAGATCCCATAGACCCAATTGCCATCAGGCAGGAGCAGGTAGTGCTCGGCCGGGACCCGGGCAAGAAATTCCATGAGGGCGGGCTTGGAGAGCTCGGCACGCAGCCAGTAAGTGACGATAAACGACATGGGGAAGGCCGGTTGAAGCGCGAAGGTAAGGCCCCGGGATATTTTTCATGAAAGCCGCTTCAGGACTGGCCTTGGCACTAAAATTTCTGCATCAACAATTCACCGAGTCCCCCATGCACACAACGATCTTCTTTTCGGCCTTCATGGCCGACGATATCCACGGCACCGCCCATGCCCTGCTGAAATACCTGGACATCTACAACCTCAAGCCACCCAAGGACCACGGCGTGGTGATCCATACGTCCAGCCCCGCGGCGCTGGAGGCCTATGCCAGCTTTTTCGACCGCTTCGAGCTGCACCAGGGTGATGCCGCATCATTTACCGACCCGGCCCAATTTCTCCGCAAGGCCGGCGCCTATTACGAAGGACACCTGATCTATTTCGCCCCGCACGCCTACCCGGTGCGCCCCCTCGAGCCCCTGCTGCACTCGCTCGAGCGCGGGCAGGTCTTCGGCCGCAAGACCGCACAGAAGCCGGCCCGGCCGGCGGCCGACTATTCGGTGCTGGCCTTCGATTCATCGGTACGTGCATTTGCCTCCGAGCGTATTGCTTCGGTGGTGCCGGGAAGCGATGCGATCGAGGTATTTGAGAACCTGGCCGAATTCCGGGTGCTGCTGCGCCGCTTCTTCTCCAAATTCCAGGAGGAGAGTGTGCCCAACCAGGTGAAGCTGATGCACCCCATCGATGCCCGGGGCATCGAGCAGCAGAAGCAACGATTCCAGCAGCTTCCCTTCTTTACGCGCTGGGCCCGGAAAGTGCTGGGTACAGGCTGGGCGATCGAACAGTACACGAAGAAGTTCTGATTCTCCCAATCGCACGTAACTTGTAGCCTCATTTCTTCAACTAATGAAAATTCTGCTGCAATACCTCCGGCCCCACCGCGGGCTGGTGGTGCTGGTTCTTTTTCTCGCTGCCATCAACATCGGATTCTCCCTGATCGACCCGATCATCTTCGGTAAGCTCATCTCGCTGGCCACGTTTCATCGCGACGGGGGATTCACCAACTGGGACGATTATCTCTTCGGGCAGACCACGAAGACCGTTGGTGATAATATCATCTCCATCTATGGCGTCGTCTGGCTCCTCGGCGCTTCGATCACGGTGGCAATGATCAGCCGCATCGCAAAAAATTTCCAGGATTATTTTCTTTCCGTGATCATCCAGAAGTTCGGGGCCCGCGTATTCACCGATGGCCTCAAGCACGCCATGAAGCTGCCCTACCAGGAGTTCGAAGACCAGCGGTCGGGCGAAACGCTCAGCGTGCTGCAGAAAGTGCGCACCGACACGGAGCGATTCATGGGAAATTTCGTGAATATTCTTTTTACCGTGTTTGTCGGCATCGTGATCGTGGCCGTATTCGCAGCCAATATCTCGCCCCTGCTGCCCGTTGTTTATTTCGGCGGCACGGCCATCCTGATGTTCATCTCCAATTTGCTCAGTAAGAAAGTGAAGACGATCCAGAAAACGATCGTTGCCCAAACCACCTCACTCGCGGGCACCACCACCGAATCGCTGCGCAATATTGAACTGGTGAAAAGCCTGGGCCTGACCAACCAGGAAGTGGAGCGCCTCAACAAGAATACCTACAAGATCCTCGGGCTGGAGATCACCAAGGTGAAGCGCGTGCGCTCCATCGCCTTCATCCAGGGCACCTTCGTGAACACGCTGCGCCAGGTGATCCTCTTCATGCTGATGTGGTTCATCTTCAAAGGCGAGATGGACGAAGGGCAGCTGGTGACCATGCAGATCTATTCCTTCTTCATTTTCGGCCCGCTCCAGGATATCGGGAACATCATTCTGAGCTACCGCGAAGCCCAGGCCTCGCTGGCGAACTTCCAAAGCCTCATGGCGAAAAAATCCGAAGCCGAGCCCCTGCGTCCCACACACCTTGGACCGGTTCAGCAGCTGGAGTTCCGCGATGTGACCTTCCAGCACCAGACGGCACAGCACAAGGCCATTGACGGTATTTCCTTCGGAGCGAAACAGGGAGAGACGATCGCCTTCGTCGGACCTTCGGGCTCGGGCAAGACCACGCTGATGAAACTGCTCGTGGGTCTTTATCGTCCCCAGCAGGGCAATGTATTTTACAATGGCATCGATGAGAATTCGATTCACTTCGATGACCTGCGCAACCAGATCGGCTTCGTGACCCAGGACACGCAGCTCTTCAGCGGCACGATCCGGGAAAACCTGCTTTTTGTGAACCCGGGCGCTACAGATGAAGAATTGACCGACGCGCTGAACAAGGCCTCCTGCCAGAACCTGCTTTCGCGTGCGGAGAAAGGGATGGACACCATGATCGGTGAAGGCGGACTGAAACTGTCGGGAGGGGAGAAGCAGCGGCTTTCGATCGCGCGTGCCCTGCTGCGGCAGCCCAAGCTGCTCATCTTCGATGAAGCTACGTCGGCGCTCGACTCATTGACGGAAGAAGAGATCAACAAGACCATCCGCAATGTGTCTTCCTTCAACGACCAGATCAC
>CBHWDR010000325.1:0-4612 GCA_966112575.1 uncultured Chitinophagales bacterium | reverse complement strand
TATCCGCTACCGGTTCGATGCCGGTAGGTATCAGGCCGGCATCTACCGGCGTGTAGCGGTCGGCATCCACCCAGAGCAGGTGGCTGTTGATGTCGCTCTTCCCCTGGCCATTCAGGTTGAAGAAAGGGTGCGAGGTGATATTGAAGACGGTCGGCGCATCGGTCTGCGCCTGGTATTCCAGCTCGATCGCGCCCTCTTCCGTTAGCGTATAGGTGAGGCGCACGGTAAGGTTTCCCGGATAGTTCTCTTCGCCGTCTTTGGACAGGTAGGAGAGGATGAGCTGCTCGTCGCTGGACTCCACGACATCCCAGACCTGGTTGTGGAAGCCATTGGGCCCGCCATGGAGGTGATTGGGCGGATTGTTGATCGACAGCTGGTAGTCTTTTCCATTCAGTCGCAACTGCCCGCGGGCGATCCGGTTGGCATACCGGCCGACGATCGCCCCATGGAAGGTCTCTTTCGCCTGGAGGTAGCCTTCCAGCGAATCGAAACCCGTGACCACATCCACGGTTTCCCCTCCTTTGCCCGGAACGTTCAGGGCCACGATCCGCGCCCCGTAATTGGTGATGGCCACTTCGATGCCTTTCGCGTTGCGCAAAAAATAAAGCCCTACCGGTTTGCCGTTCCGTACGCCTTCGAATAATTTCTTGTCCAGGTTCATGAATTTAAATTTACGGATAATCGGCAAGGTAAGACCGGTTCCGGGGCCGCAACTTCCGCCTTGGCACATCCTCCTATCTTTGCAGCCTCAAACCTGCAACCGAATTGAAACATCTTAAAGCCTTACGAGGTTATTTCTGGAAATACCGTACCCGGTTGGGCGTAGGGATGTTCTTTATTGTACTGTCCAACTATTTCAACGTACTCCAGCCCCAGCTGACGCATTTTATCATTGACTTCGTGGGCAGAAGGCTGCCCGGCTACAAGCCGCAGTCGCGTACCGGCGCCTATGACATCGCCGTGCGGAAGTTCGTGGGCTTCATGGAATCCCTCGCCATTCCCGGCATCCAGGTCGTGATCGTCAGCGGCCTCGTGATCCTCGGGCTGGCCCTCCTCCGGGGCTTCTTCATGTTCCTCATGCGCCAGACCATCATCGTGATGAGCCGGCATATCGAATACGATCAGAAGAACGAGGTTTTCCGGCACTACCAGTTGCTCGATGCCAGTTTCTATAAGACTCACTCCACCGGCGACCTGATGAGCCGCATGGCCGAGGATGTGAGCCGGGTAAGGATGTTCACCGGTCCGGCCATCATGTACCTCATCAACCTCATCACTCTTATCTCGATGAGCGTTTTCTTCATGTTCCGCCGCGAAGCGGAGCTTACCCTTTATGTGCTGGCGCCGCTGCCGATCCTGGCCCTCACCATCTATACGGTCAACCAGATCATCCACCGGCGCAGCGAAGCCGTTCAGGCGGAGCTGGCCAACTTGACCACCAACGCCCAGCAGTCGTATTCCGGCATCCGAGTGATCAAGTCCTTCGTGCAGGAGAAAGCCATGTTCGGCCATTTCGAGCGCACGGCGGAGCGTTACCGCGACCAGGCCACGGGACTGGCAAAGGTGGAAGCGCTGTATTTTCCTTCCATGACCCTGCTCATCGGGCTGAGCACCCTGCTAACCGTGATGATCGGCGGCATCTATTATATTACCGGCTCCAAGCCCATGGACATCGCTACGATCGTGGAGTTCGTGATCTATATCAACATGCTCACCTTCCCGGTCAGCGCCATCGGCTGGACGGCCTCGATGATCCAGCGGGCCTCGGCCTCACAGAAACGCCTCAACGAGTTTTTGCAAACCAGGCCACTGGTGGCTACGGAGAAATCTGTGCTGAAGCCGGAACTGAACGGAGAGATCGAGCTGCGCAACGTACAGTTCACCTACGGGCATACCGGCATCCAGGCGATCCGCGATTTCAACCTGCACATCCGTCCCGGCCAGCAGGTGGCCGTGATCGGGCGCACCGGCAGCGGAAAGACCACGCTGGCCCAGCTGCTCATGCGGATGTTCGATGTGGACAGCGGTGACGTGCTTTTCGACGGAAAGCCCGTGCGCGAGATCGACCTGCCCACGCTGCGCAAACAGATCAGCTACGTGCCCCAGGATGGCTTCCTGTTCAGCGATACGATCCAGAACAACATTGCCTTCGGTGCACAGGAGACCGATCCGGCGCAGGTGCAGGAGGCGGCAAAGCTGGCGGTGATCCACCGCGATATTGAGGCCTTCCCCAAGGGATATCAAACCGAGATCGGCGAGCGGGGCGTGATGCTCAGCGGTGGCCAGAAACAGCGTATTTCCATCGCGCGGGCCCTGATGAAAGCCGCGCCCATCCTCATCCTCGACGATTGCCTCAGCGCAGTGGATGCGAAGACCGAAAAAGAGATCAGCACCAACCTGAAGACCCACCTCCGGGGCAAGACGGCACTGGTGATCACGCACCGGGTTTTCAGCCTCTTCGAGTTCGACAAGATCCTCGTGCTGGAAGAAGGCCGGATCGTGGAAGAAGGCCGCCATGAAGAGCTCCTGCAACGCCGCGGCGTATATTACGAGATGTATCTCCGGCAGCAGCAGGAGGAGCGAAATGACAGGGATCCGGCAAATTTGGCTGTTGACAAAACCTGATTATATTTGTGAACAGCACAACCAAAACATTTTTTAACTGTAAAAATTACAACTGTGGCGTACGACAACAATGAAAAGAAAATGGAAAGCATTTACAGCAAAAGGATCCGTGCCGGTAAGCGCAGAACCTACTTCTTTGATGTACGAGCTACCCGTGTGAATGACTACTACCTGACGATCACGGAGAGCCGCAAGCGGTTCAACGACAACGGGTACGATCGCCACAAGATTTTCTTGTATAAGGAGGACTTCAACAAGTTCATCAAGGCCCTCGGCGAGGCGGTGGACTATGTGAAGACCGAGTTGATGCCCGATTTCGATTTCGACGCCTACAATCACGAGGAGTCCGAGTTCGATCACGAAGGTGAAGAAATGACCGCCCAAGTGGAAGTGGCCGAAGTGGAAACGGCGCCCCAGGTCACCGTAGTAGTTGCTGCTGTTGCTACGGAAACGACGCCTGCCGCCACCGCCCCGGAAGACGTTGACAAATGGTAAAACCAAAAATGGACTAATAGGAGATCCCGGCACACCGCCGGGATTTTTCATGTAGAAAAAAATTTTGGTGTCGCTGAATTTGTACGTAGAAAATATGCTATCTTAATGGGTAATAACCAAAGCCCATAAAAGACCCCTGAGCAAGGGGTCTTTTTATTTTTTTAACCACACACATGCATTATGAGAAAACTCTACGTCTTGCTATCGGCCGCGCTATGTCTTACAGCGGCCGGGATCGTGTACACGCAGTTCCGCAGTTCCGAAGAACTTGTTTTTGCCGGGGAAGAAGAAGGTGAGGAAGAGGGAAAAGATGGCTACAACGAAGCCTTTGAGCGCGACCTGCTCGAATTTGAACAGATCAAGGATCCCGCCCTGGGCTATGCGCCGGTAGAGCGGCTCGGCCAGGCCATCGAATTCACTCGTGAACAAAAATCCTCGGCCGCCTTAAGAGGCCAGGTGGTGTTGAACTGGACCGAGCGCGGCCCCATTTACGACACGGTAGGGCCCAGCAACGGCAACAGCCGCGCCGGCGTCAACTATACCTCCGGTCGCATCCGGGCCATCCTGCACGATACGCTCAACGACCCCACAGGCAATACCATTTTTGCCGCCGGTGTGGCCGGTGGCCTCTGGAAGTGCACCAACCTGCTTTCCGACGAGGTTCCCAACTGGCAGCCCGTGAACGATTATTTCGACAACATGGCCATCTGCTCGATCACCCAGGACCCTTCTAATCCACGGGTCATGTATTTCTCTACCGGCGAGCCGGCATCCAATGCCGATGCCGTTTTCGGTGGCGGGATCTGGAAGTCGGCCGATGGAGGCGCTACCTGGAACCTGCTTCCGGCCACCTCTTTGCTCCGGCGCACCTTCAAGCTCCTCTGCGATGCGCAGGGTAATCTCTATGTGGCGGCAAGGACCACCACAACGCCTATCGAGCAGCTCAACGGCCTGCTCCGCTCGAAAGACGGTGGCCAGAGCTTTCAGAACATCACACCGGCTAACCTTACTTCCAATACGATCTGTACCGACATCGAGCTGTCCTCCACCGGGCGACTGCATGCCAGCTTCGGCTACAACACCGGCTCAGTGGGCGGTGTGATCAACCACCGGTATACCGATGATCCCGCCAACGTGACCACGGGCGGATGGAACAGCAGCTCCGGCATCCGCGGCATTCCCGCACCACCCGCCGCCAATCGCTTTGAAATGGCGGTGATCGGTAACGTTGTTTATGGCGTTACCACCAACGGCGCCAACAACGTGGACAGCTGCTATAAATCAACCGACGGCGGCGCCACCTGGACCCGCCAGAACACGGCGATCTATACAAGCGGCGTGGCCAACACGCAGGGATGGTACGACCTCACCCTCGCTATCAATCCCTCCAATACCGACCAGATCATGGTGGGCGGCCTGGATGCCTATCGCTCCAGCAACAGCGGAGCCACGGTTACCCGCGCCACGTTCTGGGTAACGACGGCGCCTTATG
>CBHWDR010000324.1:0-4615 GCA_966112575.1 uncultured Chitinophagales bacterium | reverse complement strand
TGTCGCCATCGATCTGCACCTTGTTTTATGCCTTTGTGATCCTGGAGCAGAATTATGCGCGCCACTCCTTGTTTAAATTATCAACGAGCAGGTTCATGAGCTTTTGGGGAAAGTACACCTATGGATTGTACTTGTTGCACCCGATCGCCCTCCTCGTTTTTGATACCGGATTTCGAATGTCCGGTCACTCCGACTACGTCAATTCGTTTTCCTTGCTTTGCGTATATGTTGTGGGCACGCTTCTGTTGAGCCTTGGTCTTAGTTATGTCTCCTATGAATTTTATGAGAAGAAGTTCCTCAGGCTGAAAGACCGGTTCACACCCGTACGGCGACCTCACCACCAGGTCGAATTGAACAAGGTTTAAAGCGCCTGCTTTCCGTGGCGGCCACTGGCGGCTGAATAACAATCATCGATATCTTAGTATCCATGATCGCCCTTCGCACCGCCACACCTGCCGATGCCGCTTCGCTGCTTCATATCTATGCACCTTACGTGTTGGAGACGGCTGTCAGTTTCGAGTATGCGCTTCCTACCATAGCCGACATGGCCGCCCGCGTCGAAAAATACAGCGCAAAGTTTCCCTGGCTGATCTGTTTCGTCAACGGCCGCCCGCTGGGTTATGCCTATGCTACCCCGCACCGCGACCGTGAAGCCTATCAGTGGACCGCCGAATGCTCGATCTATCTCGATGATGCGTATAAAGGATTGGGGATCGGGATGGGGCTATACGAGGTGCTGTTCCAGATCCTGCGGATGCAGGGGATCCGGAATGTATACGCGGGCATCACCCTGCCCAATCACGCTTCCGTGCGGCTGCACGAGAAATGCGGGTTCCGGAACTTTGCCACGTTCGAGAACATCGGCTATAAGCTGGGGCGTTGGCATAACGTAGGATGGTGGCAACTCACACTCGGAAATCACGAGCATGAGCCACCACCACCGGTAGCATTTCCGCTGCTGGACGCCCAGGCTTATTCAGCCTGGATGCGCGCGGCCTCGGAACGGATCGCGCAAAGGATCAATGGCTAGCGAACTGGCCACCATCGCTTCCTCCCTGTACGCTCTGGTCTTCGGTGCGTACAATGTTCGGATTGCTTCCGTTCCCGCTTTGTGCGGACGTATGTTTGTTTTCGATATAATCTTTGAAGTTCATCACATCCTGGCGGATCATTTTTTCAAACACCGGCGTCAGCACTTTGGCCAGGCTGGCTCCGAGTTCTCCGGCCGGGGGATGATAGGAGATCACCACTTCCAGTTCGGTACCCTGACCGCCGAGCGCATCATGGAAAGTTACCTTGCCGGCATTGTTGATCATTGAATTGGGGATCGACTGCCAGCCGATCAGGTAGCCGGGCTCTTCTTTCACGATCTCGGCGTTCCACTTGATCTTGCCGATGTTGCCGGGGATCGTTGCTTCCCAATGGGAATGCTTGGAATCGATCTCGGTCACCTGGGCCAGGTGCTTCATGAAAAGGGGCAGGTTCTCCAGCTTGCGCCAGAAGGCATACACTTCATCCTTGGGCTTGTTCACGATCAGGCCGGTGCGGATGTTGACGTTCGGCGTATGGGATACACCCTTGGTCTTGCCCATGCCGGCATAGAGCGCGCAATGGCCGGAAGCGCCACGGTACAGGAGATAGCCGCCCAGGGCAGACTTCACCAGTCCGCCGATCGGTGATTTGAACAGGTTGTTGAGTCCCGAAGAAAGCAGGAAAGCGCCGATCGCAGCCGAGGCGATGCGTTCGCCCTGGCTTACATTCACAACTCCGCTTCCGCTGTGCGACTGAAATTCATTGTCGGCATGCCAGCTTCCGTATTGTTCATTTGCCATAACGTGATGTTTACGATGATTAATGTTTGTTCTAGCAATTCAGCAATTCTTATACCCGGGTGGTGGTAGGGATTCAGGTATTAGGGGATTGGGGTATTGGGGTAATAGGTATTGAGGGATTGGGGATTATGGTGGTTGGGTTTAGGGATAGAAAAATGCCCGCGGGAGGCGGGCATTATGAATAAGTTGCGGAGGAAAACTTTCCCCATCAGAGGACCAGACCGGCGTTCTCCATGGTTTTGATCTCTGTACGGTCGGGATAGACCTGCAAGGCCTGCTCGAGGCAGTCCATAGCATCGTTGAGGTCCTTCAGGTTCAGGACATAGGCAAGCCGCACTTCATTTTTCCCCAGTCCGGGCGTTCCGTAGAAGCCGGTCGCCGGAGCAAGCATCACCGTCTGGCCCTTATGTTCGAAGGATTCAAGCAGCCACTGGCAGAAGGCATCCGAATCGTCGATCGGCAGGCGCGCGATGGCATAGAAGGCGCCGCCGGGGTTGGGACAAAATACGCCGGGCATGGCATTCAGCCGGCTCACCAGCAGGTCGCGGCGGGCCTGATATTCGGCGCGGGGCGCATCGAAATAGGAGGCAGGGAGGTCCACCGCCGCTTCACCCATGATCTGGGCAAGGCCGGGAGGGGAGAGGCGGGCCTGGGCGAACTTCATCGCCGCATCATATACCGATTTGTTCTTGGTTACGAAGGCACCCAGTCGCGCTCCGCAAGCCGAATAGCGCTTCGAGATGGTATCCATCAGGATCACATGCTCATCCATGCCTTCGAGATGCATGGCCGAAACGGTGTCGCCGGTATAGGAGAATTCGCGGTAGGCCTCATCGGAGAAGAGGTAGAGGTCATGCTTGAGACAGATCGTCTTCAGCGCTTCCATTTCTTCACGGCTGTAGAGGTAACCGGTAGGGTTGTTGGGCGAGCAAACGACAATGGCCCGGGTCTTTTCGGTGATCACGTTTTCGAAGTCCGAGATCGGCGGCAGCGCGAACCCATTCTCGATCCGGGAGGTGATCGGAACCACCTTCACGCCGGCGGCAACGGCAAAGCCATTGTAGTTGGCATAGAAGGGTTCAGGGATGATCACTTCATCACCGGGATTGAGGCAAACGAAGAAGCCGAACATAATGGCTTCCGAGCCCCCGGTGGTGATGAGGATCTGGTCGTGCGCCACGTTGATGCCCACGCTTTTATAGTATTGAACCAGCTTGCGGCGGTAGCTTTCATTGCCGGCACTGTGGCTGTATTCCAGCACAGGGATATTGGCATGGCGAACCGCATCCAGGATGGCGGGCGGCGTTTCGATATCGGGCTGGCCGATGTTGAGGTGGAAGACCTTGGTGCCGCGCTTCTTGGCGGTTTCGGCAAAGGGTACCAGCTTACGGATCGGCGAAGGGGGCATCTGCTGTCCCCGCTGGGAAATGGCTAACATGAGGCGAAGATAGGAAGGATCAGGGTGTTCGCTTTGCTCACTTTTTCACCACCAAGACACGAAGGACACAAAGGGGCACGAAGGGTTTTTGATTTTTGAACCACGGAGACACAGAGCCAGGGAGGGTCACAGAATTTATTTGCCGCAAAGACGCGAAGCATAGTGACGAGGCTGAACGCTGGAGGTCTCCTCCCGAATCGTCAAAAACTCCCACCGCAGGTTTAAACTCCTGCCTTTGACTCCCTGCCACTTACCATCATCTCCCGACTTCCCTGCTCCAACTCTTGAACCTTTGAACTATTAAACTCTTGAACTCTAGGAACGCGCGAACCTCGCGAACAGGCCTCACCCCCGATTCTTCACCGCGATGATCTGGGCCGCGATGCTGACGGCGATCTCCATGGGCGTTTCGCTTTTGATGTCGAGGCCCACGGGCGCGTGGATGGAAGCCAGCCAGTCTTCGGGAAAGCCTTCGGACCGAAGCTCGGCCCACATCTGGTCGATCTTTTTTTTGCTGCCCAGTACGCCCAGGTACCGCAGCTGTTTTCCGTATAAGGCCCGGAGGGCAAGGCCGTCGGTGCGATAGCCGAAGCTCATCAACACCATGTAGTCGGCACTATGGCCGATCAGCGGACCGAGTGCGGTATAATCGGGCAGGATGTGGCGGTGATGCGCAAACTTGTTTTGCGCGAGCGTATGCAGGTCGGGCCGGTCCTCATACACGTGAACGGTGAACCCAAGCTGCCGCATCAGCTGCGACAGCGCCAGGGAACAGTGGCCACCGCCAACAATATGGATGACGGGCGCCGAACCGATGGTTATGGAAAAACGCCAATCCGCTTGTGAAGTGGTGAAGGACGTTGCTTCGGCAGGAGCGCCAGGCTGGAAGTGCATGCCCTTGGGTTGTAGCTGCAGGAGGCCTGCCTTCCCGGCGGCGAGGCAGTCAACGATCGAGCGGATGATTGGCTCATCTTTTTGGGCAACCGGGTACAGGCAAACGGTTTGCTCACCCGAGCAGATCATCCCGCTCTGTTCGCGACCGGCCGTTTTGTTGTGTACCTGCTTTTTTATTTCCGCCAGGCGGTCCGCGTCGGTCATCCGGGCACGTGCGAGCTCCACCAGTTTATGTTCCATCATGCCGCCGCCGATCGAACCTTCCATGCGTCCGCCGGCGCACAGGGCCATGCAGAAGCCCTGCCTTCCCGGCGAGCTGCCCTGGCTTTCCAGTACATAGAGAAGAGTCGCCGCTTCGCCGGTTTGCAGCGCGTCTAACAGCAGGGACCAGGTGGCGAGTTCCCTGCTCATGTCTTCTCCTCCACCGGTGCGTAGAGACCCATCAAAACTT
>CBHWDR010000323.1:0-4628 GCA_966112575.1 uncultured Chitinophagales bacterium | reverse complement strand
TCGTGCATGGCGATCTCCAGCGCGATGTCCATCATGTTCAGCGCATAGGTACCCATCCAGCTGGTGCCGTCGGCCTGCTCCAGCTGTACGTGCTCGCCGTGGTGCGAGCGGTTGAAGACCCCGATATTATCCAGGCCAAGGAAACCGCCTTCGAAGATGTTGTTGCCATTGCGGTCCTTGCGGTTGATCCACCAGGTGAAGTTGATGAGCAGCTTCTGGAAGATCTTCTTCAGGAAGACGAGGTCGCCCTCACCCCGGTGCTCCTTCTCGATCTTGTACACTTCGAACGCCGCCCAGGCATGCACCGGCGGGTTGACATCGCTGAAATTCCATTCGTAAGCAGGCAGTTGCCCGTCCGGTTTCATGTACCACTCCCGCATAATGAGCAGCAACTGGTCTTTGGCAAAACGCGGGTCCACTGCGGCAATGGAGATGCACTGGAAAGCGAGGTCCCAGGCGGCATACCAGGGATACTCCCACTTATCGGGCATGGAGATCACGTCCTGGTTTTTGAGGTGCTCCCAGTCGTGGTTCCGGCCTTTGAGGCGTCCGGAAGTAGCCGGCGTGATCCCATCGCCCCGGTTGAGCCATTTCTCTACATCGTACGAATAAAACTGCTTGCTCCAGAGCAGGCCGGCGAAAGCCTGGCGCTGGATATTGGTAAGGTCTTCCGAGAGCCCGGGCGACAGCAGCATCCGGTAGAAAGCATCGGCTTCTTTTTTGCGCTCCGTGAACACGGATTCAAAGAAGGGATCGAAGGGCTGCTCGAGCTCTTCATCGGCGAGCCGGCAGTAGATCGTTTGGGTGGCGCCTGCGCCAACCCGAAGCCGGTTCACGACCCCGAATTTGCTGCCTGCGCCGCGGTTCTGGAGCTCATCCAGGTTGCGGCCATTGAGCACCGCATCGTTGAAAGCATCCTTCACGAAAATATCTTCATTCGGCGTGCCGTTGAGCTTTTCGAAATTGGTTTTGTTCTCGGTGAACAGGCGCTTGCCCGGCTGCTGCGTGTAGAAGTAATATTTGCCGAGCCGCTCGTGCACGATCTTCACGCTGTGCGCATCGCGATGCGTAATGCGCGGCTGCAGGCGTTCGTGCTTGGTCAGCGCATTCTTCGAAAACCAGAGCTGGG
The DNA here is from genome assembly GCA_966112575.1 of uncultured Chitinophagales bacterium. Lineage (GTDB taxonomy): Bacteria > Bacteroidota > Bacteroidia > Chitinophagales > Chitinophagaceae > Flavisolibacter. The sequence continues at coordinate 3,499 of CBHWDR010000323.1, read as the reverse complement.
GCAGGACCGTGATCTCGGCGGCCCGGTTCGAGCGGTTGGTGACGTCGATACGGATGAAGATGTCATTCGCGGTCCGCTTCGCATAGGTCACTTTCACGTCGAAATAACGGCCCTGGTCGAAGATGCCGGTATCCAGCAGCTCGTATTCCGGTTCCAGCCGGGAGCGCTTCGCATTCTCCTCGCGTAGTTGCTGGTAAGGGAATTCGGCCTGGGGATACTTGTAGAGGTACTCCATGTAGGCATGCGAAGGAATATTGTCGAGGTAATAATAGAGTTCCTTCACATCCTCACCATGGTTGCCTTCGCCGTTGTGGAGGCCGAAGAGCCGCTCTTTCAGCACCGGGTCTTTCCCGTTCCAGAGGGCCACGGAAAAGCAGATGTATTGAAATTTATCAGAGATGCCCGCGATGCCGTCCTCACCCCACTGGTAGGCCCGGAAATGGGCATGGTCGAAAGGGAAATAATTCCAGGCATTGCCTTCAGGGCTGTAATCTTCCCGGACGGTGCCCCACTGGCGCTCGCTCAGGTACGGACCCCATTGCAAATATTGATCGTCCTGCATCTCAGGGAATTCAGGGAACATAGTTAGTTTTTAGGTATTGGATGTTTTCGCCCACCCAAGATAAACACTGCTGAGCCAAAAACCGCGATGGCGGCGAAGGAGAACCGGAGCGAGGAGGCGCCCGCGATGATCCCGATGAGGGGCGGACCTACCAGGAAGCCGAGAAAGCCGATGCTGGAGACCGTGGCCAGGGCATGCCCCGGCGACAGGGTTTTCGAGCGTCCGGCCTGCGAGTATACCAATGGGACCACGGAGGAAACCCCGAGCCCGACGAGCAGGAAACCACCGATGGCGGTGAGAAGGTCGGGGAGGAGCACGGCGAGTAAAAGACCGCTCACGATAAGGGCGGAGCTCAGCTGTAAAGTTTTGTGAAAACCCAGCCGGACCACGACACGGTCGGCCAGGAAACGGCCCAGGGCCATCATCAGCATGAAGGCCGTGTAACCCGCGCCCACCCAGTCTTCCCCGGGCTGTACCACTTTTTGAAAATAGATGCCGCTCCAGTCGAACATGGCGCCTTCGCAGATCATGCAGCAGAACGCGATGATGCCCAGCCGCAGCAGTTCGGCGTCGGGTTTATAGAATAGCTTGTTTGCCGTGTCGGGCTTTTGCTCTTCCGTGATCAGGTAGGGGAAAACGAAGGCCAGTACCAGCGCCATGCCCGCACCGATAAAAAGAAAGTGGTGCAAAGTGATCACCTGGCGGGCGATCATGAAGCTGCCGATGCCGGCGGCCGTGAAGCCGGCCAGGCTCCAGAGCCCGTGAAAGGAGGCCATGATCGAACGGCTGTACCGCGACTCAACGGCCACTGCCTGGGTGTTGATGGCGATGTTGGCCATGTTCCCGGCGATCCCGAAAAAGATAAGGGTGGGGATCAGCAGCCATACGGAAGGGGAGAGGCCGATGCCGGTGAGCAGGCAGGCATAGAGGACCAGGGTGCAGGCGGCTACCCGGCGGCTGCCGTACCGGGCGATCAGCCAGCCGCTGAGCGGAAGGCCCAGCAGGGACCCGATGGGCAGGGCGAAAAGGACGCCGCCCAGTGCCGTTTCCGATAGGCCGAGCGATTGCTGGATGCTGGGGATGCGGGAGGCCCAGGAGGCGAAGCAGATCCCCTGCAGAAAAAACAGGCAGCCGACAGCGACCCGGTATACCCGGTTGCTGCGCGAAAGGGAAAGAGCCAGATCAGCCATGCAGGAGAGATTTGTTAGCAAGCGCCCGTTGGAAAACGATATGTGTACTTACTACACAAAGATAAGGCCAATCGCCCGAAGCGCATTTCCCTAACTTTGGTACATGCCTCTTCACCGCAATTTTACCTACTGGATCGACAAGCGGCAGTGGAAGTACTACTTCCTCCAGGTAACCCTGCAGTTGGCGGGGAGGGCTCGGGTGATCGCTGATCTCTGATGTAAAGATCTCTGATCTATCCAGAACCCTGCACATCAGCGATCTCCACATCAGCGATCAGCGATAATAAGGGATTCATTTTTTTAACCTAATCGACATCTACATTTTCATGTCTTATTACCATACACTCGGCCAGGTGCCGCATAAACGTCATACCCAGTTCCGCAAGCCCGACGGCGGGCTGTATTCGGAGCAGCTCTTCTCTACGGAAGGCTTCTCCAATGATTATTCCCTGCTTTACCATGTCCATCCGCCGACGCGGATCATTAAAACGGAGAAGCCGGTGAACGTGGCGCCGCAGATCGCAGAGGAGAAGATGCTCAGCCACCGGAGCTTTGAGGGCTTTAAGGTGAAGCCGGCGGCGGATTATCTCGACAGCCGGATCCCGGTGCTGGTGAATAACGACGTACACATCGTACTTGCGGCTCCGCAGAACAGCGTAAGCGATTATTTCTACAAGAATGCCGACGCGGATGAGATGATCTTCATCCATGAGGGCACAGGTGTATTGAAGACCATGTACGGCGAGCTCACCTTCGGCTACGGCGATTACCTGGTCGTACCGCGCGGCACGATCTACCAGATCCAGTTCGAGACCAGGGAGAACCGGCTGTTCATCGTAGAGTCGTTCAGCCCCATCCGTTTCCCGAAACGCTACCAGAGCAAGTACGGGCAGCTGCTCGAGCACTCACCTTTTTGCGAGCGCGACATCCGGGCCCCGAAGAACCTGCAGACCTTTGACGTGGAAGGCGACTTCCTCGTGCGAACGAAAAAGAAAGGCATCCTTTACAACATCCACTATGCCTCGCATCCCTTTGATGTGATCGGCTGGGACGGCTGCTGCTATCCCTATGCACTTTCGATCCATGATTTTGAGCCGATCACCGGCCGGGTGCATCAGCCGCCGCCGGTGCACCAGACCTTCGAAGCGCATAATTACGTCGTTTGTTCCTTTGTGCCCCGGCTGTACGATTATCATCCCGAAGCCATCCCGGCCCCGTATAACCACAGCAATATCGATTCTGACGAAGTGCTCTATTATGTCGATGGCGATTTCATGAGCCGGAAGAACGTGACGCGGGGCATGATCACGCTGCACCCGGCGGGCATCCCGCATGGTCCGCATCCCGGCGCCGTAGAGAAGAGCATCGGCAAGACAGAAACGAAGGAGCTTGCCGTGATGGTGGACACCTTCCATCCCCTGATGCTGACCAAGCAGGCCCTGGAGATCGAGAATGACGGTTATGTGATGAGCTGGGCGGAGTAGCCAAGTGAGATGGATCATCTACTTTGAGCCGGCGAGAGCCGGCTCTTTTTTTAGACCTTGAAGGTTTTATAAACCTTGAAGGTTGCCCTTTTTCTCCCCTTTTTCCGGGATATTCCGGGAATTTCTAAAGGCGCGCGCGTGCGCGTAAACCTTGAAGGTTTTATAAACCTCGGAGGTTTCCATTTTTTCTCCCTCCACCTCCCGAATAATCCCCTTTCTGCCCGGTGTTTTTCACCGGGAAAAGGCCAGCCGCCGATCTAGCT
>CBHWDR010000322.1:0-4629 GCA_966112575.1 uncultured Chitinophagales bacterium | reverse complement strand
TTTCTCCCTTTTTCAGGAATTTTAAAGGCGCACGCGCGCGCGAAACCTCCGAGGTTTATAAAACCTCGGAGGTTTCGGAAAAAAAGCGCCTCACCCCGGGAAAAATCCCCTTTTCCATAAAAAAAAGAGCCCCGACGTTTCCGTCGGGGCCCGATATCGAAGGTGGTGGCTTCTGATTGGATCGTGTAGCGATACGCACCCGGTGTGTTCAGGCGCAGCTTCACCGTACGGCTGCCACCCAGGGTTACCGGGATATCGGCGCCGCCATACTCCACGCTGCCGTTGTTGCCGTCGTCGCCGAAATTGAGCGTCCAGTCGTTGTTCGCGCGGAACTTGATCTTACCCGCTGTGTTCAGCGTGGTCGTGGCCGTCCAGGACGAGTCGGTCGGGTTGTAGGTCATCGGCACATCGGTACCCCAGCCGGAAGCACCATCGCCGATGATGCTCCACGTAGTGCGGGTAGCCGACCAGGTGTTGGTATTCGTGTTCGCATTCACCTTGTAGTAACCGGCCTGCGGCACTTTAAAGTTGTTGCCGGGAGAAGCAATGTTTCCGGAAGAACCGTTGCCGGCATCACCGAAGATTCCATTGTTCCAGGTGGGCGAATCGGTCATTTTGAATTCACCGTTGCCGCCGCCGAAGTTCACATAGCCTTCGTAGGCACCTGTGCTGTTCACCGAGATGAGGCGGGGCGCCGCACCGGGGTTCCAGCCCTGGTAGTCGCCGGGCACCCAGAAGTAGGCGTTCAGCGAATAGGGCTTCACGCGGATCGTGATGGGAGCCGAATAAACCGGGGCCTGTCCGCCGCCGATATCCGCTTTCAAGCGCACCTGCACATCCTGCAGCGAGAGCGTGTCCAGGCCGGCATTGAGCGCGGCGATGTTCAGGTTCTTGCCGGTGATGGCCGGGGCCAGGTTACCGGAAGGCAGCTGCATGTTGTACGGGTTGGCGAAGTTGGTGCCGGGCTTGGCGAACTGCGCGGTATAGGTCACGGCAGCCTGGTAGCCGAAGTTGGCCGGTGTGATCGTGAACGTGGTAGCGTTCGCGTTCTCCGTAGCCTTCGTGAGCGTGGCCGACTGTACCGAGGAGGCCAGCGCGGGGTTGGTACCTGCAGCCACTACGGCGCGCGTCTCATCCTTTTTGCAGGAGAACAGCACCGCAGAGCCAAGGGCCACCAGCGCGAGGTTGTTGAGCAATCGTTTCATATCAGTTCAGTTTGTATAATTAGTAATTGGGGTTTTGCTTCAGGTTCGGGTTGGCGGTCACATCGCTCTGGGGCAGGGGGTAAAGATTGCGGTAGTCGGGAACGCCGGTACCGTTGCGCACACCACCCTTCCAGGGCCAGAGGTAAGTGCTGCTGGTGAAGCGGCCGTAGCGGACCAGGTCCGTGCGGCGATGACCTTCGTAATACAGCTCGCGGGCACGCTCATCGAGAATGAAGTCCGTGTTGAGCTGGGCCGAAGTGATATTGCCGGTCGTATTGCCATAAGCACGGGCACGCAGGTTGTTCACATATTGCAGGGCGAGGTTGGCATCGCCGCCACCGCCACGCAGGGTAGCTTCGGCGTAGATCAGGTACATCTCGGCCAGGCGGAACAGGGGCATGTCGATGTCGGTGAAGTCACCGTTCGGGTCGATGTTCGGAGCAAGGGCACCGGAGCGGGTGACGTTGCGGAAACGGGTAGCCGCGTAGCCGTCATTGAAAGTACCCAGATCGTTGATCTCGAGGTTCTGTCCCGAGGTATAGAACATGGCACGCTTGTCGGCCGTACCGTTCGGGTCGGGGAAGAGGTTCACGATGTTCTTGGTAGTGCGCAGGCCATACCAGCCGCCGCTCGGGATGCCCGTGAGGGTGCTCCAGCTGCCGGTAGAGGCGTGGGTCAGGTAGGTCGTGCCGCCATAACCCTGGGTGCGTTTGCCATCGTAGTTGATCGTGAGGATGAACTCATTCGTATTCTGGTGGTTGTCGGCCAGCAGCAGCCACTGGTAGTTCGATACCAGGCTGTAGCCGGCGTCGATCACGCGCTTCGAATAAGTCACGGCATCAGCCCACTTGGGTGTGCCGGTGTAGACCTGCGCATTCAGGTACATGCGGGCCAGGAGGGCCTGGGCAGCACCCTTGTCCACACGGCCGTACTCATTGGTGCGGTGGGCGGGCAGCGTGCTTTCGATCGCCTTCAGCTCGGTTTCGATCCAGTTGAACAGGTCGGCACGCTTGATCTGCGCAGGCAGATCGGCAGTACCCACTTTGAAGTTCTCATCCACGAAGGGCGGGTTGCCGAAGAGATCCATCAGCACCCAGTACTGGTAAGCGCGCAGGAAGCGCACTTCGGAACGGGAAGCACGGATGGCATCCGCATCGGTACCGGTGATGCCGCGGTCGTTGAGGCGGTCATCGGCCGACTGGCGCAGGTATTCATTGGCCACCGTGATCTGGTAGATCGAACGGTAGTAGAGGCCCTGGAGGAAGGCATCGGTAGCCGTCCAGCTCATGTTGTGGAAGTTCTGGATCGTGGCATCGTTCCAGGCGATCACCGCTTCGTCGGTCGGCAGCTCCTGGACGTTCCAGAAGAGGCGGAAGAAATCGGAGAAGCCTTCATCGATACCCTGGATGTCGCCGGAACCGGCAGGGCCGGAGTTGCCGGTGAGGGCGAAAGCGCCATAAACTTTAGCAAGCACCTGCTTGTAACCATTGGCGGTTTTGTAAACCGTTTCCGAGGTTACGTCGTTGGTGGGGAAGCGATCCAGGTCTTTGGTACAGGAAGATACCAGGACCGAGGAGGAAAGTCCCGCAGCCAGTACGATGTTCAGAAGTTTCTTATTCATATAGTCGATACTTGATAGATTAGAAATTAAGGTTCAGACCAAGAGCAAATACGCGGGGACGGGGGTAGAACTGGTTGTCGATGCCGCCGTTGATTTCGGGATCCACGCCCTTGTATTTGGTGATCACAAACAGGTTCTGTACAGAAGCATTTACGCCCAGGGTCGCTTTCTGGTTCATCACCTTGCCAAAATTGTAGCCTACGAACATGTTGTCGAGGCGCAGGAACGATGCGTTCTGCATGTAATAGTCGCTCAGCACCTGCTGGTTGGTGAAGCCGGTGTTGAGGTAGTCTGCAGAAGCATTGCCCAGGATATTCGCCAGGTTATAGATGCTCCGGAAGGTTCCAAGGTTGCTAGACACGTTATTATACAGGTAGTTGCCAATGCTATAGCGGGCCGTGAAGCCGGCGCTCCAGTTCTGGTAGCCGAAGTTCGACGACACACCGCCGAAGAACTGGGGATCCGGGTTCTTGTAGCGATAGAGGTCGGCCGAGTTGACCTGGCCATCTCCGTTGCGGTCTACATAGAGACCCTGAACCGGCTTGCCTGCTTCGTCGTACACTTGCTGATATACGTAGAAAGAGCCACGGGGGAAGCCTACGGTATGGATCAGCACGGTATTGTTGATGCCGCCGGCCACGCCGCCGAACTGTACGCCCGGGTAGTTGGGATCCGAAACGGCGGTCAGCTTGGTGATCTCGTTCTTATTATAGGTGATGTTGAAATTGGCATCCCAGGTGAACTTGCGGCCTTTCACGATCTGGCCGTTCAGGTTCAGTTCCACACCGCGGTTCTCCATCGAGCCTACGTTGGCTACGGCGCGGTTGGAGAAGTTGGTGCCGGCAGGCTGCGCGATCTCGTTCAGCAGGTCGGTGGTCTTCTTCATATAGAAGTCCAGGGTACCGTTCAGGCGGCCGCCGAAGAAGCCGAAGTCGAGGCCCGCGTTATAGGTAGCGTTCTGCTCCCACTTGCGGTCCACATAACCCTGCGGACGATACATGAAGTAGTAGCTGTTGCCAAACTGGTACTGGGCCGTAGCGTTGCTGAGGCCGTAGAAGGGCACGTAGTCATACAGACCAATGCCTTCCTGCTGGCCGGTCACGCCGTAGCTCAGGCGGAGTTTCAGGTCGTTGAAAGCGCGCGAATTCTTGAGGAAGCTCTCATCCTTCAGGCGCCAGGCCAGGGCCACGGCGGGGAAGGTACCCCAACGGTTGTCCTTGCTGAAACGTGAAGAGGCATCACGACGCAGGGAAGCCTGCAGCAGGTATTTGCTTTTTACATTGAAGAACAGGCGGCCGTAGTACGACAGCAGCGTCACCTGGGGCTTGTCGAAGGGGAACACCGGGTCGGGGTTCACTTTCACGCCCGCATAGTTCAGGTCGGAGAATGAATAGTTGGTCGTCAGGAAGTCCTGGTAGGAATAACCACCCACGAGTTCGAGACGGCTGTCGATCGACTTAAGGTCCTTGCCATAGTTCAGGTAGGCTTCCAGGAGCTTGTCCTGGCGCTTCTGGCGATACTGGTTGCGACGGCCACCGCGGGCATAATCGGAACCAACGCTGTCCTTCACCAGCACATCTCCTTCCCCGTTGGCGATATCATAGCCGAGGTTCAGGTTGGCATGCAGGTCGGGCAGGAAGTGGAACTTGTAGTCGAACGCGATATTACCGATGCTGCGCTTTACATTGCTGCGGTCGTCGCGGTTCATCAGCAGGCCCAGCGGGTTGCGGGCAGCCTGGGTATTGGGGCGGTTGGTAGCCGGGTCGATGAACTCATAGAATCCACCGAAGAGGTTGTTGCCCG
>CBHWDR010000321.1:0-4632 GCA_966112575.1 uncultured Chitinophagales bacterium | reverse complement strand
ATTAGAAGAGATTGACAGTTTTAGCGGATCGCTGATCGCTGATGTGGAGATCGCTGATCTTCATTTCCGAAACAATAGATCAGCGATCATCTGATCAGAGATCAGAGATCGCTCATTATACCATGATGTTCTCCAGCACCGTCTGTCCGTCCAGCATGCGGATGATGCGGTGACTGTACCGGGCATCGTGCTCCGAGTGGGTGACCATCACGATGGTGGTACCCTGCTCGTTGAGGTCCGTAAGGAGCTGCATCACCTCGTTGCCGTTGGAGGAATCGAGGTTACCCGTGGGCTCATCGGCGAGGATCAGCTTGGGCCGGTTGACCACGGCACGGGCCACGGCCACCCGCTGCTGCTGACCGCCGGAGAGCTGCTGCGGGTAGTGATTGCGTCGATGCATGATCTGCATCTTGTCCAGCACTTCATCCACCCTTGTCTTTCGCTCCGCCGCTTTTACGCCCAGGTAGATCAGCGGCAGTTCCACGTTTTCGAAGACTGTGAGCTCGTCGATCAGGTTGAAGCTCTGGAAGACGAAGCCGATATTGCGTTTCCGCAGGTCGGCGCGCTTGCGCTCGTTGAACCGGGCCACTTCCACGCCGTTGAATACAAAGGAACCGTCATCCGGGTCATCGAGGAGACCGAGGATGTTCAGCAGGGTCGACTTGCCACAGCCCGAAGGGCCCATTATCGCTACGAACTCGCCTTCCCGTACTTCGAGGGATAGCTTGTTCAGGGCTACCGTTTCCACGTCTTCCGTGCGGTAGATCTTCTCCAGGTTCTTGATCTTTATCATGGGGCTTGTTTCTTTAATTGAATAAGATGAGTTCAGAAGGCAGCAGGCTGAAGGCGGCTTCGCGCTCGACCTGCCGGGGCGCAGGTTCCCTGCGGCATTCACTTCCAATGAAGAGGAAGGGAAGAAAAAGAAGATAGAATCGTAACATATGCTTGGTTTCAGTTGCTAGATGAAAATTTGGTTGTGGTTTCCTTTTCCTTCATCCCTTATTTCTTCAACACCAGTTCCTGCATGGCGCCATAGTTCTCGTACGAAGAGGTGACCACTTTATCGCCCGGCTGCAGACCGCTCATGACCTCATAATAATCGGGATTCTGCCGGCCCAGCTGCACGTCTACCCGGTAAGCAGTCTTTCCATCCGCGCTCAGTTTGAATACCCAGTTGCCGCCTGTTTGCTGGTAAAAGCCGCCCTTGGCCAGCAGGGTCGCCTGGGTTTCATCGCTCAGGGCCAGCCGGATCTGCAGCGATTGCCCACGCCGGATGCCTTCGGGTGCTGCAGCGGTGAACTGCATGTCCACCTGGAACCGGTTGGCCGTAACCTGTGTATAGACCTTGGTGATCTTCAGCTTGTAGTTCTTAGTACCCACCATCGCCTCACCTTCGAGCCCGGTGAAAACGCGGTTGAGGTAATGTTCGTCAATATCCACGCGCACTTTGTACCCATTCATCACATCGATCTGGCCCAGGCGCTCGCCCTTGTTCTTATTTTGCCCGATCTCCGCATCGAGGGAAGTCAGCTGCCCGTCGATGGGTGCGCGTACCACCAGGTCCTCCACCTTGCGGCGCATGAGGTTCATGGCGGTTTGCGAGCCGCGGTATTGCTGGCCGGCCTGGTTCACCTGCTGCTGGTTCGAGACTGAGTCCTGGCGGAGCAGCTGGCGGCTCAGGCGCTGCTTTTCGAGCTGGTAGTTGTAGTTGTTCTCCGACTGCCGGAATTCCTGCAGCCCGATCGCTTTTTGCTCGTAGAGATATTTATTCAGCTCATAGAGCCGTTTGGCTTCCTTCAGCTGGCTCTCCACGTCGGTCATCTGATTCAGCTTGGTCGTGGTGTTCTGCTGGGCAGCGTTCCGCGCGATCTGCATTTGGGTCAGCAGGTTATAAACGGAGGTCTGTTGGTTCACCATACTCAGCTCGATATCCGTGTTCGACAGGCGCAGCAGGGGTTGACCCTTGCGTACCAGGGCGCCGTCTTCCACGAACTTCTCCTCCACCCGGCCGCCTTCCACTGCATCGAGGTAGATGGTGGTAACGGGGAGCACAATGCCGTTGACCGGGATGAACTCCTGGAAGGTGCTGCGACGCACTTCCGAGATGGTCACCCGTTCGGCATCGACATTCAGCTTCGATTTCCCGGAGGTAAAGTAGTAGCTGGCTGCCACGAGCCCGGCGATGCCCACCACCGCGATGATGGTCAGGAGGGTTCGTTTGCGTATGCCTTTATGTTCGATCTTACGGTCCACGGTAGAAGAGTATTTGGTGATTTGGAGATTTCGTGATTTAGTGATTCGGATGGAGGTATCCCAAGCCGGTGCCAGAATCCAACGAATCAGAGAATCAATTGGTTACAGTTTTGCCTTGCCGGGCGGGTGAAACGATACCGGACAATGACTGTCCGTTTTTGATACAGTGACCGGCGGACAGGTACCACCGCCTGTTCATTTTCAGCTCCTTGCATTACCGGCATAGTTGTAGTTTCGTCTCTGCCACAATCCTCCGAAATTTATGTCGCTGAAAACGGCTTCCATCCTGGTGATCGATGATGATGTTGATGTGCTGACGGCCGTTCGGCTGCTGCTCCGTCCGGAAGTGGGCACCATCGTTACGGAAAAAAATCCCGAGAACCTGCGCACCCTCCTGGGCAGGCAGGCTTTCGATGTGATCCTGCTCGATATGAACTTCAATGCTTCCATCAACACCGGCAATGAAGGTATTTTCTGGCTGAAGAAGATCCGCGAGTTTAAGTCCGAAGCCTCGGTGATCATGATCACGGCATATGGCGACATCGACCTCGCGATCCGCTCGCTGAAAGAAGGGGCTTTCGATTTCGTGGTCAAGCCCTGGCATAATGAGAAACTGATCAACACGATCCGCGAAGCCCTGAAGCGGAAAGAGAATCAGGGCGGCACGCCGGCGCCCCGCTCGGGCTTCTTCGAAACGGAGCTGCTCGGCGACTCGGAGGTGATGCGCGACATCATGTACAAGATTCAGAAGATCGCCCCCACCGATGCCAACATCCTGATCCTTGGCGAGAACGGCACCGGCAAGGAGGTCATCGCCAAAGCCATCCACCATTTTTCCGGCCGCGCCCTGAAGCCTTTCGTCAAGGTGGATGTGGGTGCCCTGACCGAGTCCTTATTCGAATCGGAGTTGTTCGGCCACCGCAAGGGCGCGTTTACCGACGCGCGGGAAGACCGGGTAGGCCGGTTCGAAGCGGCGAATACCGGCACGCTCTTCCTGGATGAGATCGGGAATATCTCGCTGCACCAGCAGGCGCGTCTGCTCACGGTGTTGCAGAACCGGCAGGTGACCCGCATCGGAGCCAATGAAGGGATCCCCATCGATATCCGGCTGATCTGCGCCACGAACATTCCGCTGGTGGAACTGGCCAACGAGAGCCGTTTCCGCAAGGACCTCATTTACCGGATCAATACCGTGGAGATCGTGGTGCCGCCCCTGCGCAAGCGGGGATCCGACATTCTGCTGCTCGCCCGCCATTTCATGAAGATCTATTGCACGAAGTACCTGAAGCCCGAGCTGCAGCTCGACCGAACAGCGCAGGAGAAGCTGCTGGCCTACCATTATCCCGGCAACGTGCGCGAGCTGCAATACTCCATGGAACGGGCCGTGATCATGGCGGAAGAAGGCGTGCTGACGGCAAAGGATATCATCTTCTCCCCCATCGAGTCGGCGCCGGCGCCGGAAGCGCAGGTGGATACCAACCTAAGCGCGGTGGAGAAGAACACCATCCTGCGGGTGATCGAGAAGAACAACGGCAATATCTCCAAGGCGGCCAAAGAGCTGGGCATTACCCGCACAGCGCTTTATCGGAGACTGAGTAAATACGATATATGATTTCGAGATTTGGGGATTTGGGGATTTTTCGATTGAATGAATCGCTTGATCCAATCCAAAAATCCATAAATCAAAAAATCACAAAATCTCTCTGAATATCTGCCTAAGATGAAACATCTTCAACTTCCGATATTGCTTCGTGTCTTATTCCTCTTTGCCGCGCTCACCGCTGCTTCGTATTTCCTGGTGCGTGGCTGGCACCTGGCGCTGGCGGCCATCGCGCCGCTGATCATCTACCAGGTGCTGGAATTCATGCGCTACCAGCGGAAGGCGCAGGTGGAGCTGAGCCAGTTCGTAGAGGCCGTGCACTACCGTGACTTCTCGCGTTATTTTGACGAAAAGCATGCGCCGGCCGATCTGCAGCCCCTGCGCAAGGGCTTCAACGAGATCAACAGCACGTTCAAGGTGATCAGCAAGGAAAAAGAGACGCAGTACCAGTACCTCCAAAAGATCCTGGAGCTCGTGGATACGGGCATCCTCTCGTATGAAGTGGAAAGCGGCGAGGTGGTTTGGATGAACGAATCGCTGAAGAACATGCTCCAGGTGCCCTACCTCAAAACCATCCACTCCCTCGAGAAGCGCGACCGGGTGCTGTTCGAGGAACTGATGGCCCTCGAACCCGGAGAAAGCCGCATCGGGACGGTGCACCTGGAAAAATCCTTTTTCAAGGTCTGGCTCTCGGCCACTGCGTTCCAGACGGAAGGAAAGGTGTTCAAGCTCATTGCCTTTCAGAACGTGAACGAGGCGCTCGATGAGACCGAGTCGAA
>CBHWDR010000320.1:0-4644 GCA_966112575.1 uncultured Chitinophagales bacterium | reverse complement strand
CCGCCGCATACTTCTTCTCCTGCTTTGGCCGTGCAACATAGGCTGTCACCTCAGCGGGAACGCCTGGGTATTTAACGTATTCAGTAAAGAGTTCATCGACCGGCGTAACGGCGGCTTTGGCATAGTTGCTTTCCAGCAGCGGCAGCAGGGTCATGGCCGCTGCCGTGCCGCCGGCAAGAACAGCAAGACGCTTTAAAAAATCCTGCCGGCTGAGCGGCTTGTGCGTGTACTCGTCGTAGAGGTTGATGATCTGCTGGTCCATGTGGCGGGTTTTCCCTAAGATAGTTCAGCCTAGGGGTTCATCCTTCCCTTTCGCAGCTTTGTTTTGATCTCGTCGGTGCATTGATCCAGCATTTCTTCCACGATCAGGCCAATATGGTCGTAGTGCAGGGGCTTGGGACAGAAACCGGCATTGAAGGACCGCGCAAAAGCTTTTTCGGAGGGAAGCGAGGAGGTAGAAAACAGGACTACCGGCAGATCCTCACAGCCGGGTAGATCGCGAAGCGTACGCAGGGCTTCCTTGCCGCTCATGACGGGCATGTTGATATCAAGGATGACGAGACAGGGAGGATCGGAACGCCGGCTTTTCAGGTGGAGGATCAGGTCCAGCCCGTTGGCGAATGCCTGCAGTTCCACAACAGCTGCATAGGGCGCGAAGGCGTCGGTCAGGAGCTGGATGTCATCCAGGTCGTCATCGGCATAGAGAACAACGCTTTTCTGGGGAATCGATTTGGTCATGGCATTCAGCTTGTTACCTGCTGGACAAATATATCTTATAAAGTATTTGCCAGCCTCTGCCGTACCAAAATGTCGTTAAAACTCACAAATCCCGAAATCCGATCTGGTCGAGATAGGGCTGAAGCATGGCCAGGTCGGCTGAGACCACGACGGACGCTACCGTCTTTCGATATTCGACGTAATGTAACTCCACATAAAAACTCCCTAGCTGGTAGAGGATCCGGTCTTCTTCCGCAGACGTCAACTTGCCTACATAGGCGCCATCCTGCTGCAGGATGTCCAGCTGGATGGCCAGTGGGAGCTCGGTGAACTCAGCGAGGGAATAGAGTTTTTTGGTCATGCGACCCAGCAAAGATAGCCGGATGGAATGCTAAATGAAACAAGCTTGGCCGGAGATTATGGACGGGTCGCTACCTGTCTTCCGTCACTCACTTTGCCAGTTTTACAAACGGATCTTCACGCCTCCGTTCACCACGAATCCATCCACCGGCGCATAGATGTCGCGGAACGTGGGATTTATGGTGGTACCTGTGAAGATCGTATCGAAGCGCGTTTGCCGCGTGTCGAAAAGGTTCTCGAAGTTGGCGAAGAGGGAGAACCGTTCCCAGAGCCGCTCGGCCATGAAGCCGCAGATCCAGTAATCCTTGCCGATCTGCCCGTCGCGCAGCTTCTGCGGGCTGAAATAATACGCTTCCAGTCCGAGCTTCCATTTCTCTTCCTGCTCCCACATCAACACGTTATTCAGGCGATGCCGGGCCGTGAGCGGAAACCAGTCATTGTCGCCGTTGAATACCCTGTTCACATCCGCATAGGTGTAGCCCACGAAGAGCTTGAAGTCCTTCCAGCCCAGGCGGATATTGGTTTCGCCGCCGCGGGTTTCAATGTAGCCATCGGCGTTAATGAAATCCAGGCCCGTGCCCGAATTGGTGCGCTCGAGCGGATCGTTGAGCCGGGTGTAGAAAATGAGCTGGTTCACGGAGAGGCTCCAGTCGCCAAACAGTTTCCGGTAGTTGAAGTCGACATTTCCGCCGGCCGAGCGCTCATATTCTGTCGCCTCGGGGTCGAGGGGGCGGATATACTGGAACTGATCTCGTTCCGCATCTTCGTTGAAAATGGTTGGTGTCTTATAGCCCCACCCTCCGCCGATACGCATGGTGAAGGCCGGTGAAGCCTTGAGCATAAGGGAAAAGCGCGGCAGGAGCACAAACCCGAAGGGATCGGTATAATCGCCCCGCAGCCCGGTCTCGAGGGCGATGCTTTCGTTGGGTGTCCAGGTGTTCTGCAGGAAAATGCCGGTGGTGTAGAAGCGATAATTCCGGAGAAAGGTATTGCTCTGGGGCGTCTCGCGGAACGCATCCGAATTGAAATTGGCACCGATGATCCACTCGGTTTTCGGCCGGTTGAGGTGGTAATTCAATTCACTGAAGCCCGTGAGCTGCAGGCCTTCGAAGCGATAGTTGGGAATCTCGATCCGGCGACGGAAGCCGAGACCATCGCGCCCAGGTCCTGCCGGATATCGGTATAGGCCGTTAGGCGGCGGCTCCGGTTGAATTCGTAAAATTCGTTTGCGCCCTGCTTAATGTAGTTCATGCTGCCGCCGGTGCGGTTTTCGGTGGTCCAATTCAGCCCGGCATTCGCGGTCAGCTTGTTGCCATAGTAAAACAGGCGGGGATGAATCGTATACCGTTCGGATTCGGGGATAGCCGAGAAGCCGATGTCAGCCGGGTCATAGGCTTTAGTGCTATTACGGGAGCCGAAGAAGGTGAGTCCGAGTTTGTTGAAACGTTGGCTGTAAAACCCGCTAAGGTCCAGTCCCCCGGCTGTGGTAGCATTGCCCAGGAAATTCAGTTCACGTTCGTCACCGGGCGTTTTCGACACCAGGTTCACCAATCCGGCGATGGCCCCGCCGCCATAAAGGGTAGATGAAGACCCCTTGATCACCTCCACCTGCTTCAGGTCGAGCGGCGGCACCTGCATGAGGCTGAGCCCACCCGAATAACCCGAATAGAGGGGCAGTCCGTCACGCAGCAATTGCGTATAGCGGCCATCGAGTCCCTGGATGCGGATGCTGGAGTTCTGCGACACGGCCGAGGTCTGCTGGGTCTGAATACCAGTACTCTCGTTCAGGAGCATTCGGATATCGCCCGGCTTCATATTGCTTTTCTCTTCCAGCTCTTCGCCGGAAATGGTCTCTACACGCGTAGCGATGTCCCGGATCGAACGTGAAGACCGGGTAGTGGTGATGATCACTTCCTCATGATCCGTAGTATCGTGCTGTGTACGGGTGCTGTCCTGCGCGGTGGAAAGGAGGCTGAGGCTAAGGCCAAGGCAGAGGAGGGCTGGTTTCATATGGGCACAAATGTAAACGAGAAGACCCTGCAGTTGCAGGGTCCCATTTTCGAATTTTTGTTTTACCGGTAGGCGACCTCGCTCCAGCGAAGCTCCTGCTTCAGCTGGCGGATCTCCGTCTTCACATCGATCAGCACCAGCTCGATGCCCGCTATCTCGGCAAAATCTTCCAGGTGCTCGCTTCCGAGGTTCTGGCTGTACACGGTATGGTGCGCGCCACCAGCGAGGATCCAGGCCGCGCAGGCCGTGTGGAAGTCGGGGAGGGGCTTCCAGAGTGCGCGGGCAACGGGCAGCTTCGGCAGGTCATGCTCGGGCTTCACGGCCTCCACTTCGTTCACCAGCATCCGGAACCGGTTGCCCATGTCGATGATGGAAGCATTGAGGGCCGCTCCCGGCGCTACGTTGAATACCAGGCGCACCGGGTCGGCCTTGCCGCCGATACCCAGGGCGTGCACTTCGCAGGAAGGTTTGCCCTCTGCGATGCTCGGACAGATCTCGAGCATGTGGGCGCCCAATACGCTTTCGTTACCGGGCTCGAGGTGATAGGTGTAATCTTCCATGAAGGAGTTGCCGCCCTTCAACCCGGCCGCCATGAACTTCATAAGGCGCACCAGGGCCGCAGTTTTCCAGTCGCCCTCACCACCGAAGCCATAGCCCTCGGCCATGAGGCGCTGTACGGCGAGGCCGGGCAGCTGCACCATTCCATGGAGGTCTTCAAATGTGTCGGTAAA
Organism: uncultured Chitinophagales bacterium; assembly: GCA_966112575.1. Taxonomy (GTDB): domain Bacteria; phylum Bacteroidota; class Bacteroidia; order Chitinophagales; family Chitinophagaceae; genus Flavisolibacter. The sequence goes on along the minus strand of CBHWDR010000320.1, from coordinate 826 downwards.
GCCCTTGAAATTTCCACGCTCCAGGAAGGTGCGCAGGCCGATCTCGATCCGCGCTGCTTCCCGTAAAGAGGCATGCTGTGCCGCACCTTTCTTCAGGGTCTCGCCCAGGGTATAGGCCGTTGCATATTCCTCGCAAAGGGCATCGATCTGCGCGTCGCTCACTTCCTGGATCACGGCCACCAGATCGCCGATGCCATGGTAGTTGACCGAGTAGCCGAATTTCAATTCGGCTTCCACTTTGTCGCCTTCAGTCACCGCTACGAAGCGCATGTTGTCGCCGAAGCGCACAAAGCGCGCGCCCTGCCAGTCGTGCCAGCCAGCGGCCGCGCGGCACCAGGCGTCCACGCGCGCCAGCACCTGCTCGTCTTTCCAGTAACCCACCACCACCTTGCGCTTCACCTTCATGCGCGTGGCCATAAAGCCGAACTCGCGGTCGCCGTGGGCCGACTGGTTCAGGTTCATGAAATCCATATCGATCGAGGACCAGGGAATGTCGCGGTTGAATTGCGTGTGGAGATGCAGCAGGGGCTTCTGCAGGATCTTCAGTCCGTTGATCCACATCTTCGCCGGAGAGAAGGTATGCATCCAGGTGATGATGCCGATGCAGTTCGCCGATGCGTTGGCCTCGCTGCAAAGGGCATAGACTTCTTCCGTTGATTTCACCACCGGCTTATAGACCACCGAAACGGCGATCGAAGGGCTGTGGTGCAGGTATTGGGCGATCTCGGTGGAATGAGCCGCGACCTGCTTCAGGGTCTCTTCTCCATAGAGGTGCTGGCTGCCGGTTACGAACCAGACTTCAAGATGCTTCAGGCTATCGGGAATT
>CBHWDR010000319.1:0-4644 GCA_966112575.1 uncultured Chitinophagales bacterium | reverse complement strand
GTGAACACGAACAAGCTTGCCGATCTCTCGGTGACAACGGCGAAAGTGCAGGATGGCGCGATCACGGCAGCCAAGCTGGCCCCGGGCGTGATCCCCGCCTCCGTTCCGGTCAGTGGTACCGCTGGTGGCGACCTGTCGGGCACCTACCCCAACCCGGTCGTGGATAAGCTGAAAGGTGTTGCGCTCAGCACCACCGCTCCGGCCAATGGCCAGGTGCTCAAATTCAACGGCACCCAGTGGGCACCGGCAGCGGACCTTAGCGGCAGCTTCGCACTGCCCTATACACAATCGGTAAACAGCACCACCTCCCCCTTCATGATCACCAACCAGGACTCGGCCTCGGCGCTCCGCGGCGTGGTCAATGCCACAGGTTCGGGCGGCTCCGGCGTATGGGGACATCATTCCGGCTCCGGACGTGGCGTATACGGCTTTGCCAATGGTGGCGATGGTGTCTTCGGACGCTCGGCTACCGGCAATGGCATCTTCGGCACTTCCAATGAAGGGACTGCAGGTTATTTTGATATCGCCAATGCCAATAACGGTATGGACGCGCTCTTCGCCATGAATGCCGGTCAGGGCAATGGCCTCACCGCCATCAGCACTTACCTCAATGGTGTGCTGGGCATCGCCAATGACCTCGGCGGCGCGGGTGTATTCGGTGCCAACAATGCCGGCGGCGAAGGTGTGGTCGGTCGCACGAACAGTGCCGGCGCCGGGGCGGTCGTAGGCCACAATGCCGGCTCTTATGCCGGTGTAAAAGGCATGAACACGGCCGATAACGGAATTGGCGTACTGGCCCTCGCGAACGTTGATGGCGCGATCAATGGCAACGCCCTTGTTGCCGAGATCGAAGGCTCAGGGAACGGCAACCTGGCCCTCTTCAAAGCCAATGGCGCGGCCGTAGCCCGCATCGATAAAACCGGTAAAGCATTTTTCAACGGCGGCACGCAGATGGGCGGCGCCGACATCGCCGAATATTTCGATGTCACCGGCAGCCGCTCATCCTACGAACCGGGTGATGTGCTGGTGATCGGGCAAACGGGCGACCGACAAGTGGAGAAATCAGCAGCGCCCTATTCGACCCTGGTGGCGGGCGTATATGCCACGAAGCCGGGTGTGCTGCTCACCGAGCAAAATGCCGAACAGGACCAGCTCTCTGCGATGGTGCCTATGGGTGTGATCGGGGTCATCCCTACCAAGGTCTGTCTCGAAGGTGGCGCCATCCGCCGCGGCGACCTGCTGGTAACCTCTTCCATTTCCGGTGTAGCCATGAAAGCAGATCCCGACCGGGTGCGTGTTGGTCAGGTGATCGGAAAAGCCCTGCAGGATTATAACGGTACCGGTATCCAAAAGATCAATGTGCTGGTCAGCGTAAAATAATGTCCATGAAGAAGCCCTTTGTCCTCGTTCTCCTTTGCAGCCTCCTGGGCGGTTTCAGCGCTCAGGCACAATTGGCCAGCGAGCGCCCCTTGACCAGGGCCTATGGCCGGCAGGTAGCGCAAACACCTGCTGCCACCCGCACAACTCCTTCGAGCGGCAGAACCCTGCCCAGCGAAGCGGTCCTGCCGCCGGCACGCGTGCAGGTGCCGCGGAAGGCTGCCGCTACACAGGTTTTACCCAGCGAACGCAGGCTGCCACCACTGCCTGATCGCAAGCCGGTGAAGCGCACGGGTTAACAAAACGATTGGGGTTTTGGGGCTAATTTGCAGCATGAAGATGCTGGTCCTGTGCCTGCTGGTTTGTTCTCCTTTTGCGCTCTTTGCGCAGAAAGATACCGGTGTGATCACCCTGAGCAAAGAAACCACGCTCAGCGAGGTCGTCATCCGCAGCGACCTCAACGTGGTCAACTTCCTGCAATATGTGAAGCAGGACACTTCGTTCTACAAGGCGTTTCGTAACCTGCGCATCCTTGGCTTCTCTTCCATCAATGATGTGCGGATGCTGGACAAGCGGGGCAAGCTGGCCGCTTCCCTCTACAGCAAAACAAGGCAGGACCGCAGCGCAGGCTGCCGTTCGATGGAAGTGCTGGAAGAGCGGACCACCGGCGATTTCTACGATAAGAAGGAATACAACTATTACACGGCCCAGCTTTACGCCGGTCTCTTTTTCACTCAGGGAAAGGTCTGCGGCGAGAATAATATCGTTACGGGTGCGGAACATGATGTGCGCAACAAGAGCGGTCTTGAAAAACACAAAGAGCAACTGAAAATGCTCTTCTTCAATCCCGGCAAGAAGATCCCGGGAATTCCCTTCATTGGCGATAAAGTGGACATCTTCAGTCCGGATGTGGCTGCCCTCTACCATTTTTCGATCGATATGGAAACGGTGGACGAACAGGAGTGTTATGTGTTCAAAATCATTCCCCGCTCCAACCTCACCTCCGGCGAACGCGACCGCATCGTCTTCGACAACATCACCACCTGGTTCAATGCCCGCACCATGGAGATCGTTGCCCGCAACTATGATTTAAGCTACAACACGCCCGTTTACGATTTCGACGTACACATGGAAGTGAAGATGACCCGCTTCGGCGACCTCCTCGTGCCCAAGCTCCTCACCTACAATGGCAACTGGAAAGTAGCCATGAAAAAACGGGAACACGGTATTTTTACGGCCATCCTCTACGACTTCAAAAACTAGAACGCAGATTATTAAGATTGCTATGATTACGCTGATCGGGGACCCCGGTAGTCCAACAGTCTTTATTTTAGGTGGTGGAAGACTAAATACCTATCTGCGAAATCATATAAATCATGACCATCAGCGTTCCTTCTCTTAAAGCAAAAAAAGATCAGCGATCACAAACACCGCGAAGACCACGCTGGCAATGCCATTGGTGGTCATGAAGGCGAGGCTAACGCGGCGCAGGTCGTTGGGCTTCACGATCGAATGCTGGTAAACGAGGCAGGCGATGAAAACCAGCACGCCGATCCAGTAGAGCCAGCCGAAGTGACCGAGCTTTCCGGCAACAATAACGGCGGCGGCACTGAATAAATGCAGGAGCTCCGACACGTGCAGGGCCTTCGCCTTCCCCAGCCAGGCAGGGATGGAATAGAGTTGTTGCGACTGGTCGAACTCCACGTCCTGCAGGGCGTAGATGATGTCGAAGCCACTCACCCAGAACAACACAGCCAGGGAAAACAGGATGGGCAGCCAATGGAACATGCCGGTCACGGCGAGGTAAGCCCCGATCGGCGCGAGTGAAAGTCCTAACCCAAGCACAAGATGGCAAAGCGGCGTAAAACGTTTTGTGTACGAGTAGCCCAGCACCACGGCCAGGGCCACCGGCGAAAGGAAGAAGCAGATGCGGTTGATGAAGAACGTAGTGACAATGAACAACACGCAATTCACGATCGTAAAGACCAGCGCGTTCTTTGGCGTGATGATGCCCTTCGGGATCTCGCGGATCGCGGTTCGGGGATTGAGCGCATCCCACTTCCGGTCGAGGTAGCGGTTGAAGGCCATAGCCGCACTACGGGCGAAGACCATGCAGAGGATAACCAGTCCGAGCGTACCCAATACAACCAGCCAGGGCTGTTCCGACTGCAGCAGTTTCGCATACATGGAATCTTTAGAGAACAGATTCCCGACTACGATACGCGACCAAAACTCCGATCCTCCAGGCCAGCTGATCCAGGCATCGAAAGCACCTGTGCTTTGCGCCAAACGGGTAGCAATGGAAAACCCGATCAAAGCAAAGGGCATGGCGAAGATCGTGTGGGAGAATTTGATCAGGGAGAGATAGTTCTTTACCGGCTTCATCTTGGCCGCAAAGATAGGCTGAGGGTGGGAGGAATTGGGGATTAGGGGATTAGGGTATTAGGGTATTAGGGTATTGAGGTATTGAGGTATTGAGGTATTGGGGTATTGGGTATTAGGTATTTGTTAGTATAGTACGTAGGGCCGATTGACCTCATCCGTCTTTTGGTACATCAGCGATCCCCACATCAGCGATCAGAGATCCCGTTCAGCGATCCTCCCCCGTACCAGCTCCCAGAGCACTACCCCCGCGGCGGTGGCCACATTCAGCGAATGCTTCATCCCCAATTGGGGGATCTCGATGCAGCCCGCGCACTGGCGGATCGTTTCCTGTTCCACCCCCGTAACCTCGTTGCCAAAGACCACGGCGATCGGCCCTTGGTCCGCCTCTACTTCATGCAACAGCCGACTTCCTTCCGCCTGCTCCACGGCATAAACCGGGTAACCCCGGGCCTTCAGGTCCTCCAGGCAGCCGTCCATCGTTTTGAAATGCTTCCAGCTCACCGTGTCCTCCGCACCCAAAGCCGTTTTCCGGATCTCCTTGTGCGGCGGGAAAGCCGTATAGCCCACGAGATAGACCGCCTCGATGAGAAAGGCATCGGCCGTCCGGAACAGGCTGCCCACATTGTACGCACTCCGCACATTCTCCATCACCGCAATGATCGGCAACTTCTCCGCCTCCCGGAATTCATCCACGGTCTTCCGGCCTAATTCGTCTACACTGAGCTTTCGCATAACGCGAAGAAAATCAAAAATCAAAAGGCAAAAATCAAAAAGCTGAAGGGGTGACCTATTTCCATGCATCAACCCTTCCGCTATTCGATCGAACCAATCCCTTGGCGTGGTCCGATCAACAAAAAAAGGTCGTCCTAAGACGACCCATTT
>CBHWDR010000318.1:0-4646 GCA_966112575.1 uncultured Chitinophagales bacterium | reverse complement strand
TTTCCGTTTCGTGTATTTGAAATAAGCTACCTGCAGCATTACGCTGAGGTTCTCCACGAGGAAGACCCCGCAGATGATCGGGATGAGCAATTCCTTGTGTACGATGATCGCGAGAGCAGCGATCAGTCCGCCAAGGGTAAGACTGCCCGTGTCGCCCATGAATACCTGGGCGGGGTAGGAATTGTACCAGAGGAAACCCACGCTGGCGCCGATCATGGCCCCGATGAAGATCGAGAGCTCGGCCAGGTTGGGGATATACATGATGTTGAGGTAGTCGGCCAGGAGCAGGCTGCCGCTCGCATAGGCGAAGATGCCCAGGCCTGCCGACATGATGGCAGAGGTGCCCGTGGCCAGGCCGTCGAGCCCGTCCGTTATATTGGCGCCGTTCGAAACCGCCGTCACGATCAGGATCACTACCAGGATATAGAGGATCCAGGTATAATCGCGCAGCGAAGACGGCAGGAGCTTCGAGTAGTTGAACTCATGGTTCTTGACAAAGGGGATCGTCGTTACGAAGGACTTCGCCGGAACGAAGAACTTGGTTTCCCCGTTCACGACCTTGGTGATCACGGTGGTATCGTTGGCCGAGGGTACACCCTGGTATTCGCGCCAGATCTTCACGTTATCATTGAAATAAAGCGTAGCGCCCACCACGATGCCGAGCATCACCTGGCCAAAGATCTTGAAGCGGCCGGCCAGTCCGTCGGAGTCACTCTTCTTGTAGCCCACGCCCTGCTGCTGCGCTTTCTTCTTGGCCCGCAGCTTCAGGTAATCGTCGATGAAGCCAATGGCGCCGAGCCAGAGGGTGCAGAAGATCATCAGGCGGACGTAGACCTTGGTCAGGTCGGCCAGGAGGATCGTCGGGATGAGGATACCCAGGATGATGATGATGCCACCCATGGTGGGCGTACCTTTCTTCTGCTGCTCACCGGCCAGACCGAGGTCGCGCACGGTTTCCCCGATCTGCTTCCGCTTCAGCAGGTTGATCAGCTTCTTGCCATACACCGTGGTAATGAACAGCGAGAGGATCACCGCCAGAAGAATCCGGAAGGTGATAAAAGAGAACAGCTCCCTTCCGGGAAACCGAAGCCCTTCGCTCTTGAACCATTCAAAAAGGTGATAAAGCATAGTTGGTTTTTATCGCTGATCGCTGATGTTATGATCTCTGATCGCTGATGTGGCGATCGCTGATCTGTTTTTATTCGATTATTCTTTACTTTCTTCGGTCTTCAGTTTTTTGTTCGAGTCCGCACACAGATCAGAGATCCGAGATCAGCGATTCACTTTTCGAGTTTGGCAAACATTTCCATCAGCACTTCCTTGTCGTCGAAATGCTGCTTCACGCCCTTCACCTCCTGGTACTTCTCGTGGCCCTTGCCCGCGATCAGCACGATATCCTCGGGACCGGCCATGCTCACCGCCGTCTTGATGGCCTGCCGGCGGTCGGCAATGGCCACATACTTGCGGCGGGCAGCCGTGCTCAATCCATTTTCCATATCTGCCAGGATGGCCATCGGGTCTTCGCTTCGCGGGTTGTCGGAAGTGAAGATCACCTTGTCGCTATGCGCGCAGGCCACCTCTCCCATTACGGGCCGTTTCGTTTTGTCGCGGTCGCCGCCGCAGCCAACCACCGTGATCACCTGCTCGTGGCCGCGCTTCAGCTTCTTGATCGTCTGCAGCACATTCACCAGGGCATCGGGTGTATGCGCGTAATCCACGATGCCGATCACGCGGTCCTTCACCGAAATGAGGTAGTCGAACCGCCCTTCGGCGCCGGTCACATTGCTCAGCACCTGCAGCACCGTATCGCGCTCCTCGCCGAGGCAGATCGCGGCTCCGTAAACAGCCAGCAGGTTGTAGGCATTGAATTCGCCGATGAGGCGGAAATGCACTTCCTGGTCATTGACCGTCATCACCAGCCCGGTCAGCGCGTTCTCTAGGATCTTGCCCTTGAAGTCGGCTGCGGTGCGCAGGCTGTAGGAATATTTTTTAGCCGCCGTGTTCTGCAGCATCACCAAGCCGCGCTTGTCGTCGATATTAGTGATGGCAAAAGCACCGGCAGCGAGTCCATCGAAAAAGCCCTTCTTGGCCTTGATGTACTCGTCGAAAGTTTTGTGGTAGTCGAGGTGATCGTGGGTGATGTTCGAGAACAGGGCGCCGGCGAAGTCGAGACCGGCAATGCGGCGCTGGTGCACGGCATGCGAGCTCACCTCCATGAATACGTGCGTGCATCCCGCGTCAGCCATCTGCTTCAGCAGGGCGTTGAGGCTGATCGCATCCGGCGTCGTGTGCGTGGAAGGGATCACCTGTCCGTCGATCTGGTTCTCCACGGTGGAGATCAGCCCGCAGGAATAACCCAGGCCCCGGAATGTTTTATACAGCAGGGTGGCGATCGTGGTCTTGCCATTGGTACCGGTCACGCCCACGAGCTTCACCTTCTGCGAAGGCTGATCATAAAAATTATGGGCGATAAGTCCAGCCGCTTCGGCGCTATCGGTGGTCTGCACATAGGTCACCCCTTCCTTCAGGGAAGCCGGCAGCTCCTGGCAAACAATGGCCACGGCGCCTTTCTCGATCGCGCCTTCGATGAAGCGATGGCCATCTACGGCCACGCCCTTCACCGCGATGAAGAGCGAACCCGCGCTTACCTGGCGCGAATCGATCTGCACGGCGGCGATATCGAGGTCGGTATGACCTGCGAGTGCCGTTGTGTGGACCTTGTATAATATGTCGCTCAGCTTCTTCACTGGTTCAGAAGGATGGTAATGGTTTGTTTCTTGTTGATCGGGTTGCCCGGCTGCACGTCCTGCGCCACCACACGTCCGCGGCCGCGAACCACCACTTTCAGCTCCAGGCTTTCCAGCAGGAACACGGCATCTTTCAGGGTCATGTTGCGCACGTCGGGCATCGTGCGGTTGCTCACCGGCTCGGCTTTCATCACCGGGCGGTAATTCACCGGGTAGATCGAGCTCCAGTTGGCCGTTTGTGCCGAATCCTGCGACCGCACGCCCAGACCCCGGAGGATCTGTTTCATATCATGGGTATAGCCGGCATACCGGTACGAGCCGCTGTCGGCCACCATCGTGATGGACTTGCGCTCGCGTCCCTGCACATATTGCGCATACAGCTTGGTCGCTACTTCCTTGAACACCGGTGCGGCAAGTGCGCCACCGAAGTGGGCCACCGCATGCGGCTTGGTCTTGATCAGCACGATGCAGCTGTATTCGGGCGCATTGGCCGGGAAATAGCCGACGAAGGAAGCGAGGTAAACGCCATCCGAATATTTCACCGAGCCGCCGGCATAATGGGCGGTGCCGGTCTTACCCGCTACCGGGAAGGGATAATCCTTGAATACTTCTTTTGCTGTGCCTTCGGTGGTAACGGCTTCCATGCAACGACGCGCGTCTTCGATCACCTTCGGCTTGCAGAGCTGCTCATCCAGTACCGTGGGCTGCACATCTTTCACCACGAAACCATTGTTGCGGATCGAGCTCACGAGGTAGGGCTTCATCATCCGTCCGCCATTTGCCACCGCGTTGTAGAGCATCAGGGTATGCAGGGGGCTCACTTCGATCGCATAGCCGAAGGAGGCCGTGATCATCGCATGCAGGCCCTGCTTGTTGCGCTTCACCACGGGCAGCGCCGGTGCATCCTCGCCCACGAGGTCGATGCCGGTACGCTTATCGAGATGGAATTTCTGGAGATAGCTTTTGTATTTGTCCGGCTCATTGGCGAAGGCCTTGTAGGCCACTTTCGACATGCCCACGTTGGACGAATGCGCGAAACATTCTTTCAGGCTCATCACCGGCTTGGGTGCACGCTCGGCGTCATTCACGTTCCGCACACCAACATATTGCGAACCGCTGCTGCCGATCTCGATCATTTCGTTGATATTGCTCGACCCGTTCTCCAGCACGGCCAGCAGGGTGGCCAGCTTGATCGTGGAGCCGGGCTCCACCGTCTGCAGCGCGTAGTTGAGCTTTTCGGTGTAGGTGCCATTCTCGTTGCGGCCCAGGTTGGCGATCGCCTTGATCTTCCCGGTCTTCGTTTCCATCACGATGGCCGTGCCGTACTGCGACTCACTCTGCAGCATCATTTTCATCAATGCCGACTCCACGATGTCCTGCATCTGGATGTCGATGGTGGTGATGATGTCCTTGCCATCTTCGGGGTCGATCTCGTATCCATCTACCGGAACAGCCGTGCCTCCATTAAGGAAACGCACAAGTCGCTTGCCGCTCGTGCCTTTCAGCATGGAGTCATAGGTGCGCTCGATGCCCACGTTCTGCGCATTATCGCGGGCCAGGCCGATGGTGCGGCGGGCGAGCATGCCGAAAGGGTTGAGCCGGCGGCTTTTCACCTCCGTGATGATGCCGCTCTTGTTCCGTCCCTGTCGAACCAGCGGGAAGTTGCGGAAGGTTTTATACTGGTCGAAGCTGATGCCTTTGTGGATCAGGAAATAGCGGTTTCCTTCGTTGTAGGCCAGCTTGAGCTCCTTCTTGTATTCACCAGCGGTCTTCTCGGGGAAGAGCTTTGCCAGCGAGAGCGTGAAGGAGTCGAGATTCTCCTTGAAGCGCTTGCCGCTTTTCTCCCGCAGGCCGTCGGCGCCGAGATCCATGTAGATATCGAAATAAGGAACGGAGGTG
>CBHWDR010000317.1:0-4673 GCA_966112575.1 uncultured Chitinophagales bacterium | reverse complement strand
TTATTGATGATGTTGAACTGGGCTCGGTAGTCGCCGCCGTCGATGGAGCGGTGCACCCAATTGTAAACGACGTTGTTCACGAAGTTGAAGACCCCGTTCCAGCCCACCGAAGGGTTCCGGCCGGCATTGTTGGCCCAGAGGTTCCGCATGAACGTGGCATTCTCCCCACCGAGAGTGGATCCGAATGCATGATTCCACGTATCGAGGGCCTCGGCGAAGATGGAGTTCTGGATCGTGATGTTCACGGTCGGGAACTTGTCTTCGATCTTGCCGGTGCTGTCGTTGTACATATGGCGGTACATGCTCATGTTCTCATCCAGTCCCCAGCCTGCCGACACGTGGTCGATCATGATATTGCCGATCGGATTGCCACCGATGGCATCATCCCGGCGGCCAACATTGGTCTCACCGCGGCGGAAACGCATGTAACGCACCACCACGTCATGGGTATTGATCCAGACTGACTCGCCTGCTACGCAAACCCCGTCGCCCGGAGCGGTCTGCCCGGCGATGGTGATGTAGGGAGCCCGGATGATCAACGGTGTTTTCAACCGAATGATACCGGCCACGTTGAATACCACGATCCGCGCGCCGCCCTGCTCACAAGCCCAGCGGAGGGAACCTTCACCTTCGTCGTTCAAGTTGGTCACCACATAGACCTTACCGCCGCGCCCGCCGAAGGAATACTTGCCGCCGCCTTCTGCACCCGGGAAAGCAGGGATCTCCGCCTGTGGCAGCTCGTCGGGACGCGAAGCCCAGGGCACATAGGGCTTTCCTTTTTTGATATCGGCCTCGATGATCGGAAGTGCCTTGGCCCAGGCCGCATCAGAATGTTCGCGGGCAGCATTCATCAGCGAGTCGGACCAGCGTTGTACGTCGGCAGGGATCGTAGGATACTGTGCCTGGGCCATCATTCCGGCGCCCATCAGTACACAGCCAAGGGTGAGTTTTTTGAACAGGGGAAACATATCTGCTTTTCAATTTAGGAAAAAGGACAACCCCGACAGGATGTCGGGGCAGTCGGTTTATTTTTCTACGCGAACATCCAGGTTGATATAGGAGCCCGGACTGGCGCCATTATGCTCGGTAAAGTTGACCTGCAGGGCACCGTACTTGCCCGCTGCCGTGCGGAAGAGGATCACCGCGCCGGTGAGATGGCTCGACCAGGAAGCCGAAGCCCGGTCGGTAGTGGACACTTTAGCTACGGTTCCCGAACCCAGGTTCGCAATGCCCGCCGTGCGAATCGCGCCGGCCGAGGTGAGGTTGTTGAAGGTAACGTTGGTTACCAGCTTGAAGGCTGTTGCATTCTTTGTCCAGGTGCTGATGTCAGAAGGCACATAGGGATTCACTGTCAGGTTATAGATCGTGTGGCCGCGCGGCGTGAGGTTGGTCGCCGACACGCGGGTGGTATCGAAATAATATCCGAAATCGATCAGTCCCGACTTGGTCATGCCTTCCGTGTAGCTGAAGCTTTCACCGGTAGAAGTGGCGAAATAGCTCTTCGATACCTTGGCGGCAGAATCCGGCACATAGAGAAAACGGTAAGACCAGAAATTATAGTCCGACTTCACCGATACCCGGATCAGCTTATTACCATCTCCGATAAAGACGCCGCGACTGTTGCGGGCCAGAACGCGGAAGCTGTAGTCGCCGGTAACACTGTCGATCTGGTAGCGCTTCTGACCGGAGAAGGAGCGTACGCCCGTTCCCGACATCTTGAAGGTGTCGATCTTGGCGCCGTTCTTCTGGATCTCGATCACCGCAATGTCTTCGCGGCTCGAGGTCAGGTCGAAATCGAGCACGAAGCTGTCTTTCGGGTTCAGCGTGATATCGCCGGTTGCGGCTTTGGGGTCGGTGGCCTTATAGGTCACCTCCACACCGAAATTGTCGATGGGGTCAATTTTCTTTTCGCAGCCTGCGAGGATCGCTGCGGCAGCGAAGAGGGAAAGCAGGGAATTTATCGTGCGTTTCATGTTTGTCGTTTAGGAATGGCAAGAAGGATTACTGCAGCGGATCGAAAGAACCGCCAGGCCAGCCGATGGTCTGCTCCAGCACAAAGCTCGAGTTGCGGAATCCGGTCGGCAGGGCATAGAAATAATAGGTGGTCGGAATATTGATCGGCTGCGTCGCATCGAGCGAGATAACGGAAGTCGTGAACATGTTCGTGTACGTGCTCTGGTTGTTCAGGTTAGCCGTATCGCGGTTCTTCACACCCAGGGCGTTGATCGCATCCAGGTAGACCGTACCCGCAGGGCCTCCGGAGGTGCCGGCGCGGTAAGGCGCTTTCGCATCCCATTTCAGTCCCTGGCGAACGGTGCCGGTCAGCAGGTGCAGGCGGCGCATGCGGCGCAGGTCCCAGTAACGCTTGCCTTCCATGGCAAATTCCACCTGACGCTCGGTCATGATCAGGTCGCGCATTTCCGAAACCGTGTTGGCCACGCCCAGTCCATAGTCGAAGGATCCGGCTGCAATACCGGCGCGCTGACGGATGCGGCGAACCATATCCTTGGCTTCGGCCAAGCGTCCGGTTTCATTAGCGGTCTCCGCGAGATTCATCATCACCTCGGCAAAACGAAGCTCGATCCAGTCCATACCCGAACCGCCACCAACGTTGGAGTTGTACTGCGTGTTCTGGGCCAGGATGGCCGGGTTGGTGATCTTCTTGATATAGAAACCCGTAGCAGTAAGACCGCCTACTTCGTCGGGCACACTTTGGTAGTTCCATTGCTTCCGGCCGGTTTTGCCGCTGAGGGGCCATACGTCACCGTTGTAGGAGATCGAGGCGGCAAGGCGGGGATCGCGATTCTGCCAGAACAGCACCGAGTTATATCCTGAGGACGCATGCGTGATCGGCAGTCCATTTGCCATTGGGTAGGCCTGTACCAGGTTCCAGGTAGGCTGGTTGGAGCCACCACCGGCCTGTCCGGTCGTCTCCGAACGCGGACGGGAGATGTACTCCGTATTGGTACCACGCCCGGGGCTTACCGAAACCGCGTCGTGCAGACGAACGATGATCGCTTCTTTGTTGGTCTCATCGGTGAAGATGGTAGCATAGTTGGTGTTGAGCGCGTAACCACTGGCAACGCAGGTATCATAGGCCTGTTTGGCGGCCACATAGGCACGCTCCCAGCGGTCGGCCTGGTTGCTGGGGTTGAACTGCGGGCTGGCCCAGTAAAGCAGGACGCGGCTTTTGAATGCATAAGCAGCACCCTTGGTGAGGCGGCCACGGTCGGCAGCGCCCCAGTTGTTGGGCAGCATGGAGCCGGCGGAGTCGAGGTCTTTCACGATGGCATCGATACACTCGCTCGACTTCGAGCGGGGGATCTGCAGGTTATCGTTGGGCCCGAGCGCCTTCAACACCAGCGGCACACCGCCATAAATCCGCACCAGGTTGAAATACACCATCGCACGCAGCATGAAGAACTGTCCTTTCAGACGGGTCTTCGACACCTCATCGATGGAACCGCCATTAAGGCCTTCGATCGCGAGGTTGCATCGACGGATATCCTGGTAACGGTTGGTCGTGATCGTATTGCCCGTGGCGATGTCGGTCACGCTATTGTCGGTGAGCTGGCCATAAAGCAAGGCCGTGGAGGCGCTGTTCAGCTCATCCGAAGTATTATGGATCGCTCCGGGCGTGGGCCACTGGGGCATGATCAGGTCGTAGCCTTTATCCAGGAAAAGAGTTACCGCACCGGCATCATTCCACATCTCCGGACCAACACCGGAAGGATCCTCGAGGTCAAAGAATTCCTCGGTCTTCTGGCAACCGCCTACAGCCGCAGCCAGCAGACAGATGGCGGAAAATTTGGCAATCGTTCGTTTATTGAAAATTTTCATGATTCAATTCGTTTGTTGTTCTTGTTTACATCGATACGTTCACACCCAGGGAGATCGTACGGAGCACCGGGTAGGAAGCGAAGTTGGACGTATAAGGATCTTTGTACTTCAGCGGGTTTTTCAGGTTCCAGAGGTTGGTGCCGGTAAGGAAGGCGCGCATTTCAGGGACCTTGTAGCGCTCCGAGAGACGCTTTGGCAGGGCATACGAAAGGACCATGTTGTTGATGCGGCTCTGCGTGCCGTTGACCGCCCAGAAGGTCGACATCTCACGTGCCAGGGGCGCATCAGCACGCGGGAACTTCGCATCCGGGTTTTCGGGGGTCCAATGGTCGGTCCAGAAAGAAGGCGCATTCTGCGTGGTCGTAGGCACCTTACGTGCTTCGCTGTCGTAGAACACCTTGCCACCGATGCGGAGGTTCAGGTTCGTGCTCAGCTTGAAGCCCTTGTAATTTACTCCGAGGGTGATGCCGAAGGCTACGTCGGGGTTGACGCGGTCGAACATGGTCGTGATGTCCAGGTCATTGATCTGTCCATCACCATTGATGTCTTCGAAATCCATGAAACCGATCTGAGGCTTGGCGCCGCCGATGCGGTAGTTGGGGTTTTTCGAAAGCAGGGCATCCACATCCGCCTGGGTGCGCAGGATCCCTTTCGAAATATAACCATAGTTGTTGCCGGTATAGGTGCGGGGATCGCGGCCGACCGGAATGCCCAGCTGGTCGGTACCGTAGGTGCCCAGCAGGTTGGCGTTATAATACGACTGGAGGATCTGTGAGTTGGACCAGCCCCAGTTCACGTCGGCATTAAAGCTCCAGTCCTTACTGAAGGACGTG
>CBHWDR010000316.1:0-4682 GCA_966112575.1 uncultured Chitinophagales bacterium | reverse complement strand
CGGATCGATACGCGGAGCAAGCTCTTTCTGTCGGGGGTGGGTCTGCGGGGCGGTGTACCCATCGTATTTGCCACCTATCCCTTGCTGGCTGGGATCCCGAAAGCGGACCTCATCTTCAACCTGGTCTTTTTCATTTCCGTGAGTTCGGTGCTGCTGCAGGGGACGACCCTGCCGCTGGTAGCCAGGCTGCTAGGCGTGGCGCTGACCAATGCTCCTGCCAGCGCTCCTTCCAGCCTGGTGCGCAAGGGCTACCTGGAGCTTACCGTGGAGCCGCAGTCGAGGCTGGCGGGCAAGCGGATCGTGCAGCTCGATTTTCCCGGCGGGGCCAATATCACGATGATCAAAAGAGGGGAGGGCTACATCGAGCCCAATGGATCGACCAAACTGTTCGAAGGCGATGTACTGATGGTGCTGACCGATGATGCGGACAGCGTGCGGACATGGGGCCGGAGCTAAAGCGAAGCAATGGAACGCAGATTTATAAGATGGTCATGATTATTTTGATAGAATAAATTGCAAGGAAAGAGTCTTCGTGTAGCCCTAAGCATGAAAAATACCGACCGTTTATCATAGCAAATCTTAAAGACCATAACCATCAGCGTTCTTTCCCTCTCACCCCTGCTTCCGTACGTACTTCGTCAGGATCACGATGGTCTGTCCTTCGATCTTGCCTTCGATCTGTTCGGTGTTGTCGGGCACGAGCCGGATGTTCTTTACCACCGTGCCCAATTTGGCGTTGAGGGTGGAGCCCTTTACGTCGAGGGATTTGATCAGGACCACGGAATCGCCGTTGTTGAGCACCGCGCCATTCGTGTCCTTGTGGAGGTCCACGGAGCCATCATTCTCATGGTCGCCGGTAGCACAGGCCCAGGCCAGCTGCTCTTCGTTGAGGTAGAGCAGATCGAGGTTGTCGGCTGCCCAGCTTTCCTGCCGCAGGCGGTTTAGCATGCGCCAGGCCATCACCTGCACGCCGGGAACTTCGCTCCACATCGTTTCGCCCAGCACGCGCCAGCGGGCGGCATCCAGCTCTTCCCGTTTCTCGATCTGTGCCTTGCATTTCGCACATACGAGGATGCAATTCTCCGGCTCTCGCTGGTCCTGCGGCGGCACTTCATAAATACTGAGGTCTTCGGTTTTGCCACAGAGCTCGCAGCTGTTTCCACTGCGCTGGATGAGGACGTCGTCAAGTTTCATATACGCTGTTGAGGATGCAAAGGTAGTTGAGAGAAGGGAACGCTGATGGTCATGATCATGATGATTGCTTATGATACCCAGCCAGTATTAAAATTTCTGTCGATTGCGGTAGCAAGGAACGGTTTTAAACCATTGTAAGTCGATAATCATAAATCATGACAACCATACAGATCAGCGTTCCTTTCTACCTGCTTTAGCAGGCGCAAAGCTCAAAACATATCCGTGCTTATCCGTTCAATTTTATATAATCCGTGTTCTTTCTTCCACTTAGGCACAGAATTTTCGATACGCTTTAAAAAGAAGATCATGGCTAAATCCATTCATAAGGGAACAGAGCTCAACAACGTAAAGGAAACCTGGGAGCAGAACGAGCGCAGCAGCGCTGATGCCGGTGAGCCGACCAATGTGAGCAATGACCTCCAGCGCACGATCCGCGAGGAAGCGCAGGAATACGACCAGGCGAATCCCGAAGACCGCACCCTCGATGGCGAAAGGGCCACGGTGCGCGACGATCAATAACTTTTAAATCTTTGATGATGAAGAAACCGATCTCACCAACCATACATGGTATTGCTGATTACGTGATCTCCGGCGCATTACTGTCGCTGCCCTCTGTCTTGCGACTGGCTCCGGCGGCCCGCTGGACCTATGCCGGGCTGGGCACCGGCTTCCTGGCCGTGGACGCCCTCACGATAGCGCCCACCGGCCTGAAGAAGCTCCTGCCGATGGAACTGCACCGCAAGGTCGACCTGGGCACGCTCGCCGGCACGGCCTTGCTCACCGCAACGAAGCTGATCCGCGGCGACAGGAAAGCCTTCCGTTTCCACCTGGTGCTGCTGGCTGTGGCTGCAGCCAACCTGCTCCTCACGCGGTACGAGGATTAATGTTTTTCCGAACCCGGGGCTGCAAGCGGTGAATGCGGTATTTTAGAGCAAACTCCTTTGCCGCATGTATTCGCTCCGGGTTCCTTTATTCTTCCTGCTGCTGCTCCTGCCTTTTCTTTCGCGCACGCAAAACCCGGTCTTGCCCGGTTGGTATGCCGACCCCGAAGTGGCGCGCTTTGGTGCCACCACCTGGATCTATCCCACGTATTCCGACCGGTATGAGCAACAGGTTTTCCTGGATGCTTTTTCGTCTGCCGACCTGAAGCACTGGACCAAACATCCCCGCATCATCGATACGGCTTCAGTGAAATGGGCAAAGAAGGCCATGTGGGCGCCGGCGGTTGTACAGAAAGGCGGCCGATATTTTCTTTTCTTTTCGGCAAATGACGTGCACGAAGGCGAAGTGGGTGGTATCGGGGTAGCCGTTGCCGACCGGCCCGAAGGTCCCTTTCGCGACCTGATCGGCAAGCCGCTGATCGGTACCATCCACAACGGCGCCCAGCCCATCGACCAGTTCGTCTTCCAGGACCGCGATTCGTCCTGGTACATGATCTACGGCGGCTGGGGGCATTGCAATATCGTTCGGCTCCGCCCCGATTTCAGCGGCCTGCTGCCACACCCCGATGGATCCTTTTACAAGGAGATCACGCCCAAAGGCTATGTAGAAGGGCCCATGGTGTTTATCCGTAAAGGGCGCTATTACTTCATGTGGTCAGAAGGAGGCTGGGGCGGCCCCGATTACCGCGTGGCTTATGCCGTTTCCGATTCATTGACGGGCCCATGGGAGCGGGCAGGCACGATCCTGCAACAGGATTCCGCGATCGCCACCAGCGCAGGGCACCACTCGGTGATGCAGGTGCCGGGCAAAGACAAATGGTACATCGTGTATCACCGCCGCCCGCTGGGCGATACGCACCGCGACCACCGCGTGGTTTGCATCGACCGCATGTACTTCGATAAGAAAGGTCGGATCCTGCCGGTACGCATGACCAAATAAGTGTCTTCGCAAACCTCGGCGCGCCGATATGGGATGAAGACGTATTTTGGTCCCATGGATAAAGCTACCCGCGACTGGCTCGACCAGCTGCATACGCAGGACGCGAACGCCCGTTACGAGGCCTTTCTCGAGCTGACCCGCATGACGAACGAGCGCGTGGACTGGTTTTCCGAGGCAGCTGATGAACTCTTCCTGATGTGCCGGGCGGGCGACTATCACCAGCGGGCCATGTCGGTGCAGCTGCTCGCCAATCTGGCGAAGAGCGATCCGGAACGACAGGTCCTCGCGCGGGTAGATGAGCTGCTACGGGTGACGGCCGACGAACGCATTACCACCGCGCGTCATGCGCTTCAATCCTTCTGGAAGATCGCTATTGTTGATGTCGCTTCACGGGAACGGGTGAACGAAGTCCTGTCCGAGCGGTTCGAGCGCTCCTTCGCCGAGGAGAACGGCACCCTCCTTCGCTACGACATCCACGGTGTACTGCGCAAAGTGTTCGATCATACCTCCGATGCGAAGCTGGTTGAGCTGGCTACGTCCTGGCTCGAGCGCGAAACCGATGAGAAGAGTCGCAGGAAAAGCCGCACCGTCTGGAAAGGCCTGATCACAAATAAATCCTGACCGGCGCATCTCTGGCCCGATAGCTGTAGCAAGCTTGCGATAAAATGAAACGCTATGGCTTCAGAAAAGAATGGTCGTTATGCGCTGATCACCGGCGCCACGGAAGGGATCGGCTATGAGCTGGCGAAACTCTTTGCCGGCGATGGATACAACCTCATCATCGTAGCACGTACCGAGAGCGACCTGCAGCAGCGGGCCGCCGAGTTGCGGCAACAGGGCGTACAGGTGGTACCTATCGCCAAAGACCTGTTTCAACCCGATGCGGCTTTCGAACTTTACGAGGAGGTGCAGCAGCAGGGATGGATCGTGGATGTACTGGTTAACGATGCGGGCCAGGGACAGTACGGCCTCTTCGTGGACCAGGACATCCGTCGCCTGCTCGACATCATTCAGTTGAATATTTCCTCCCTTACCGTGCTGACACAACTCTTCCTGAAGGATATGGTGGCCAGGAACGAAGGCAAGGTCCTGCAGCTGGCCTCGATCGCTTCCGAGCTGCCCGGTCCCTGGCAGGCCGTCTATCATGCCACCAAGGCCTACGTGCTCTCCTTCACCGAAGCACTGGTCCGCGAACTCAAGGATTCGGCAGTGACCATGACCGCGCTGCAGCCCGGCGCCACGGATACCGATTTCTTCAACAAGGCGGAAATGCAGGACTCGAAGATCCTGGATACGAAGTTGTCGGACCCGGCGAAAGTGGCCAAAGACGGTTACGAGGCGCTCATGAGCGGCGACGACAAGATCGTTTCCGGCTTCAAGAACAAGGCAATGACCAGCATGGCCAACATGATGCCCGATAAACTGGTGGCGGCACAGATGGACAAAATGCAGGAACCGAAAAAGAAATAGGCGGCCGGAAAATTGCAGGGATTCAATAAGTTAGGTGCGCCGGGCCAGTTAATGGCTGGGGCGATTTTTGAAACCCAGGTTAATTTATGTTTCAATTTTTTGGGCTCGACGGCGATTAAGTTTACACAATCCCCCTG
>CBHWDR010000315.1:0-4684 GCA_966112575.1 uncultured Chitinophagales bacterium | reverse complement strand
TGGGACGCGGTATTCGATGATGCCATGGACCTCATCGCCCGCCTGCCCCGCGTGGCGGCCTACATCTACCGCCGCAAATACCACAACGGAGACCATATCCAGCCCAACGGGCTGCTCGACTGGGCCGGCAACTTCGCTCATATGCTTGGCTTCCAGGACGAAGGCTTCAAGGAGCTGATGCGCCTGTACATGACCATCCATGCCGACCATGAAGGCGGCAACGTATCTGCCCATACCACCCACCTCGTGGGCTCGGCCCTGGCCGACCCTTACCTGAGCTTCGCTGCCGGCATGAACGGACTCGCCGGTCCGCTCCACGGCCTGGCCAACCAGGAAGTGATCAAGTGGATCTTCGAGATGCGCGAAGAGCTGAAGACCGAAGCGCCCACGTCGGAGCAGATCGCCGAGTATGTAAAGAAGACCCTCAGCGAAGGCAAGGTGGTTCCGGGCTACGGGCATGCCGTGCTGCGCAAGACCGACCCCCGCTTCACTGCGCAGATGGAGTTCGGCAAGAAGCATATGCCCGACGATACGCTCTGCCAGACGGTCTGGAGCATCTACGAGACCGTGCCCCCGATCCTCCAGTCGCTGGGCAAGATCAAGAACCCCTGGCCCAACGTGGACGCCCATTCCGGCGCCCTGCTCGTTCACTACGGCATGAAGGAATACGAATTTTACACGGTGCTCTTCGGCGTGAGCCGCGCACTGGGTGTGCTGGCTTCCCTCTGCTGGGACCGCGCCCTGGGATCGCCGCTCGAGCGTCCGAAGTCGGTGACCACCGAGCAGGTGAAAAAATGGCTCACCGGGGAAGATGAGATCTGGGGAGAGTGAGGGTGGAGCCCGCCTTCGCCAAGGCTTCGGCGGACAAGACGGGAGACTGGAGAAGAGCAGATAAATACAAAATCAAAGGCTGGTCGGGAGACCAGCCTTTTTTATGCGAACCGGGGAACCGGTTGGTAATTCGTGTAATTAGCTCCCATTCGTGCCATCAAAAGAAGTTGTCGAGTGATTTCAGGCTGATGGGCTTTTCCCAGATGGTGAGCTTGGCGCCGTCGAGCTCGGAGGGCATGGTGGGACGGAAGGCGCTGATGAGGTGGAACTGGATCTCGGGGTACTTCTGGTACAGTTCGGGAAGCTTGTCCCAACCCAGTCCGTCGGGCAGGTTGTAGTCGATAAACAGGAAATCGGGCACGGTCTCGCTCAGGCGCGACATCCCGTCGGCCAGTGTATGGGCAATGTATACCTCATAGTTCTTACGAAGAAAGTAGGTCTTCATTAAAAGACAGAGGTCCACTTCGTCGTCAATAATCAAAACCTTTTTCCGCGTCATCATATAGTTCTCAGCAATGGTTTAGTCCCTTAATTTTCATACCAGACCGGTAACCGGCGCAAAAGGGTTGCGGTAAAATTAAGGGTTGGTGGATTTATTACGCAATCGAACTTCCCTGTTTTTATAACGCTGGCGGATACGCGTTTGGTATGATTATTTAACGGCTGTCGCTGATCATTCATCATTAAAAAGACGGTTATGACGACGAAAACGAAATTGGTCCTGGGATTGGTTGGTGCGGCAGCGGTAGGTGTGGCGATCGGGTTACTCCTCGCCCCGGAGAAAGGTGCAGACCTCCGGAAGCGGGTAACGAATACGGCTGGCGGCTGGGCAGATAACCTGTCGGACCTGTTCGGTAAGGCCAAGGATGGCGCGAAGGATCTGCGTAACCGCGCCGGTTCGAAATACTCGGACATCCAGGAAAGCTACAGCTAAACTTGCAGGCCGGTCCGGCCTGCTTTAATTTTATAGGGTCAATCAAACTTTCATGATGGAAGATATCAAATCCGGGGCCTCCGATCTCAAGGGTCATGTGCGCGATTACGTGCAGACCTATACGCAACTGGCCAAGGCCAAGGCCACCAAAACAGCAGGTACTGCGGTTTCGGGTATCGTGATCGGTGTGCTAAGCTTCTTTTTTGCTTTCTTTTTCCTCTTCTTCCTGGGCTTTGCGCTCGGCTGGTGGTTCGGCGACCTGGTCAACAGCCGCATCGGGGGCTTTTTTATCGCTGCCGGTGTGTTCGCACTCCTGGTGGTAGCGCTGCTGGCGCTGCGCAAGAAAGTGATCGTTCCCATGATTCGTAACCTAATAATCCGCAAGGTCTATGAGTAAGTCGATCAAAAACTACGAAGACCTGCTGCAGGAAGAAGAACGCCTCCTGGCGCAGCTCAAGGTTCATGAAGCCTATATCCGCGAGGATCTCGCCGGACTGAAAGAGAAGTTGAAACCCGTGGGCAAGGCGGTGAACACCGCATCGAAGTTCTTCTCCCGCGACCGGACCAACCCGCTGGCTACCTTCGGCATCGATTTCAGTATCGACCTGCTTGTGCGGCGCTTCCTCCTGGCCCGTGCCGGATGGTTCACCAAGATCCTGGTGCCTTTCCTGATCAAGAACTATTCATCCCATATCCTCACCGAGGAGCAGCGATCGAAATTCTCCCAGAAGATCCAGTCCTTCTTCGACAAGCTTCGCCCGAAAAAAGACCCGGCAGAGCCGAAAGAAGGATAAGTTCACTGTAGAGAAACTTCCATCCAAGGCCGTCAGGTTGAGGAAAACAGAAAAAAGAAAACAGGGCACACTGCCCTGTTTTCTTTTAGGTATGATTTTGCCAATAATAGAGGAAGTATTTGCTTTCCTCATTTAAAAACGAGAACCATGAATACGCAGGAGCCCCGCGATCCGCGGAACAAGAAGGGTGGCAGCAGCGGTTACGAGACCTTTCCCGA
This sequence comes from uncultured Chitinophagales bacterium, assembly GCA_966112575.1. Classification (GTDB taxonomy): domain Bacteria; phylum Bacteroidota; class Bacteroidia; order Chitinophagales; family Chitinophagaceae; genus Flavisolibacter. The sequence continues at coordinate 1,907 of CBHWDR010000315.1, read as the reverse complement.
TGAAACGCCGCGCCGGGAAGGCGGCGATGATGCCCTGGCCGAAACAAACCCAACCGACAGCCGGCTGGATGAGAAGGTGATCGTAAACGAGCAACGCAGCAACCGGGCAGTGAATACGCCTTCGCAAACGGCCGCACATACCAGCGAAGGCGAAGGCTCGGACGAAGATATCACAGAGGGCTCCTGACGGCAGCCCGATCAATCGAATTACCTCCCGAATGAAGGGTATGTGTCTGATGAGCAAGGCGGGAGGTTTTATTTCAGCACGGTGGTCCCGATTTGAGGAAGAACCTCCTCGAATTCAGGTGATCAGCGATGGGAACGCTCGCTCTTAAAGCGAAGTGAAAATTGGTATCATTTTCGTCTGAATCTGATCGGACACGTGTCCGTATACCCTAACCGTCAGCATTAATACAGCTTCCTATGCAAAAGTTTTCTGTTCGTACAGCAGCTTCGTCCCCGGTACAGTCCGCGGGTAACGGCAAGCCTTCTATTCCCCTAACCGGCCGCGTTCCTTCCGTGGAGCGCAAGATCTCCGATCCTTCGTCGTCGGCGCCCAGGGGCGAACGCTACCCGATCCCTTCGTTCTTCGAGTACCGCATCAAGCCGAAAGAGTACGATCCCCTTTAACCAGGACTAAAAAGAGTTTCTCACCCTTAACCATCAACGCAGCCTCCGGGCTGCGTTTCTTTTTTGAAGAAATGAACGCTGATCTGAATGATGGTCATGATCGTTATGATGTTGGTGAAATCGTGTTAGGTACAACTGAATGAATTAATCAGATCTGCGAAATCATACTAATCTTAAAAATCAGCGTTCCGTTTGCTCACTGCAGAGCCTGATTGAGCGGCGTTAGCTTTCCCCGTTTTGGGGAATTCAGTCCCCAAGTGTTGTTGGCTGTTGGGTCATATGATCGATCAAGGCTTCCGTACGTCACTAAATCGCTACACACTTACAATTGAATTTCAATCGATTATATCAATTTTCCGAACTGTGCATTTTTGGTTCCACAGTTGTCTAGGAATATAACTACGCCAAAATCAGCACCATGATCAATCAACACTTAGGTCAGAAGCAAAGACTGAAAATCCTGCCCCAGCAGATCCAGTTACTCAACTTCTTTCATCTGAATACACTGGAGCTGGAGCAAAGGATCCAGCAGGAGATCGAAGACAACCCGCTGCTGGAAGATCAGAAGAACGAGTTCGAGTCGGTAAACGACAAGTACAACAAGGATTCGGTCCAGGATTACCAGGACTGGGAAGAATACGGTTACGACGACATTCCTGATTACAAGACGGAATACAGCGGTTACCTGCACAACGACAAGTTGCCGGAACGCCCGGTGGTGGGCAATTTTGACTACCGCAGCTCGATGAAAGACCAGTTCAAGCTGACCACAGATGACGAGCGCGAGATCTGGCTGGCCGAGTTCATCATCGACTCGCTGAACGACAGCGGCTTGATGGAGCAGGACCTGGAGGCCCTTGCGGAAGATATTTCCTTCAAGCAGAACAAGTGGGTAGAGGCGGAAGAGATCCTCGCGGTGCTCCAGAAAGTACAGCAGCTGGAGCCTGTGGGCATCGGTGCGCGTTCGATCAAGGAATGCCTGCTGATCCAGCTCAATCGCCTCAACACCAAGCGCCCGGACGTGCGGATGGCCACACGCCTGCTGGAAGAGCATTTCACCGACCTGCACAACCGCAATATGGACAAGATCAAGAATCATCTTGCCATTGACGAAGAAGAGCTCAAGATCGTGCTCCGGCTCATCGCCTCCTTAAAGATGAGGCCGGTCTGCGAATTGCAGGAGGGAGTGGGAGCGAACCAGAACATCCTCCCCGATTTCATCATCACCCGAAATGGCGATTCGATCGAAGTAGGACTCTATCGCCAGCGTTCGGAAA
>CBHWDR010000314.1:0-4704 GCA_966112575.1 uncultured Chitinophagales bacterium | reverse complement strand
CGGGTGGGGTTCCGTTCAAGCTCATGTTTGCCGAAAGGATATCGGCGTCGTTAGGCAGCTCGTCGAGATCATATTCCACTATGCTTTTTCCGAAATTGTTCCGTCGCTGGCTGCTCGTGCTGCTGTGCCGGTACTCGTAGCTGGCCGCGAACAGGGGCGACTGGTGTTCGGTGGACGCGTTGCGCTGTCCTTGGCCGTTTGTTCTCGACAACTTTTTCATCGTGACGTCCTTTGGGTTCAGGGTCACTGTGTGCGTACGGTAAACTTTGTAAATAGTGTCCTTCGGGTAGACGAATCTCTCCACTTGCCACGCGTCCTTGTAGGTGACTGCGGAGGTATTGATCACTTTAGACGCCGAGTCGAAAACCAACCTGAATTCATTAGCGCCCGTTTCACGGACCGGATTCCGCATTGACACGATGGATCCCACGCTCGCGTCGAGCAGGTTGCGGTTGCCCGAACGCAGAATACGCAGGAATTGCACCTCGCAGGTTACCGGATTGCCGTCGGCATCGATGAAATACAAGCCGTCGCCATTAACCTTTGCACGGTCGATCACCCACCCCCTCATGGGAATTGGCTTGGGTGGCTTGTTGGGCGTTATGGCCGGCGGCGCAAATTGATTACAATCCGTGGCCGACTGGTTGCGCACAATGCCCATGATCTGCACCTCGTCGCCGCTTTTGAAGAACCGCTCCACTGGGTAGGGCAAGGTGCTCGATCCGCCGTATATGAGTTTTCCGTTGATGAGTTTCAGGTTTCGGAAAATGGCATCCACATTCCGGTAGGCCATCCCCATGCCCTCATAAGCCCAATGCGCCGGATAAGAAAAATTATAGATCGGATCCTTGAATTCATTTTCGGTCCGCGACAAAACCACCTCGCCGGTCTGCCCGTCGTAAACGAGGTTCTTAGTAGAAACCACACTTCCCTTGTCCATTACTGAAACGCTGTCGAGTATGCCATAGCGGTTCACGATCTTCACTGTGGCTATCGAGCGAAATCGCACCTCCTCAAACTGGGGCATCGGAAACGCTGAGGGCACCATGCCCGGGAGGATGCCCAGCACGAAGCCGTCGATGTTGAAGCTGATGTCTCCGGAAATGGTCTTTGACACCTGTTCGCGAACGTCTTCCATTACCTCGACGTCCTTGCCCACCTCCCCTTTCTTGTTGATGATGCCGTCGGGGCCATCTACCGTCCAGACCGTGTTGTCCAGCTTGAAATCTTTAGCCAAAGCATCCTTAACCCGGTAAAAGTTCCGAGTAAAGGAGATCGGGTGAAGGGAATCAGTTTCAGGATAGTTAGCCTGCGCCTTGACCTTTCCCGACATGTCGTTTAACTCGATCTTGAAGCCCTGGCTTACAGTAAGGTAATTCTTGGCGTCGAGCTGCAGGATGCGGTTGAGGGTGGGGTTGTGCTTTTTGCGAGAGTCGTGGTCGAGCGGAGTATAGTCGACTCGGGTGGGAAAATCCTTTGTGGTAAAGAACTCGGTTTCCTGCCAGCCGTTGGCCGACTTTACCTTCGCGTTGATGGTGCGCACCCGCACTTTTGAATATCCAACGGAGGCCGAAGGAAAGAAAGATTCTCCGAGGGGCATTTCCACGAACATATTGTTTACCGGTGCCATCGGTGCCGAACGCTCCACATAGGGAATGGGGGTCCGGAACGGGTTTTCTTCCGCTCCGATCATGGGTTCATAGGAAGCCACGCCGCTGCTGATGCTCTGCTCCTGCCCATCTACGGTGATGGAGGTCGTGTATTGGTATTGCTGCCCATAGACCGATTCCTTCTGAGTTGTCATGGCGTTCCAGTTGTCGTAGACCTCAATGCGCTTCACGCGGTGGCCCCCGCCGAGTTTGCGGTAGTCGGCATCGTTCAGGCGGACGAAGGAACGCGTGGTATCGATCGTGGAGCAATAGTCCTTCAACCTCGCCTGTTTATCGAAACTGCGGAACATGGTGAAAATATTGCCGATGGAGGTACCCAGCATTTTTATCGCTTCCCACTCTGAAACATCGTTGCCGGGCTCCGAGTTGGGATAGGCCTTCGAGGGCAGGTTAAGGCGGAGGAACTGAATTGCTGCGCGCGCAAGCGGGCTTTGCCCCTCCACTTTCTTCAGCTTCACCCAAAACACGGTCGGTGACTTAAGACCGTAGTCCTCGATCTCACCGTAAACCGGCACCGACTCGTAACCCGTGCCCCATTTGTCAGTATCGGGCATCCGCACCGAGAGTTTGAAATAAAAAAAAACGTTGCCTTCGAGATAGCGCCGGTAAAGATCCTGGCGGCCGGTGAGGCTGATGTCGGAACGCATGAAGACAAATTGCTTGTCATCGATGGTCTGCGTCACGGGGTTCATGGAGTTGTATAGGCGGTTGCCGAGGGGTGAAGTGGCCTTCTCGGCAATGCCGAGGATCTTTACCAACCGGGCTGCCCGTTTGTTTTGCACATAACCATAGTCGTCCGACTCATACGTCACTTTGATCCTGCCGCCTGAGGGAAGTTTGATCTCGTTTAGCGCCCACGCGCCGGCATAAGTGTCGGCCATGTCTTTGCGCTGCACGGCATAAGGGTAATCCGAGTTGGACATTCCGGCCGGGTTAGCCGAGCGGGGTTTATAATTCCCCCAGCGGTCGTAGGCCTTCTGGTCGTAGGAGGGGTTATCGCTACCCTGGTGATATTTGAACTCATAGGGGTTCAGCCGGCCCTTACGATTTCCGTTATAGCTGAACCAGATCGATTTTAATGTAAGCTTGCCGCGCAGGGGAGCGCCGATGACGTTTTTACAAAGGGAATAATCGTACTCGAAATGAACCGACTTCACCGGGCGAGCCTTGCCGCCGTTCTTCACCAGGTCGGCTTTCACGTAAAGATCGATGCGCTCCAGTTTGCGGAGTGGTTTGGTGGAATCGAGGCCGCCGCTCTCGTTTTTCACCGAGAATACATCGCGGCGGTCACTTGACACGTGAAACACCGCGATCATGGTCTTCGATTCAATGGAGTTGAGGTACCAAACTTCCTTTTTTCCAAAAAGGTAGTTTCCCCGGTCGTCGCGGTTGTAGGTTTTCAATCCCTCGTTATAATTAGCCCTGCCCTCATTGTGCGGCGTGCGCCAGCAGAACGGATTGGCATCGCCGTACACGTTGGTGTAGTTGAACTTGACGGCATCGCCGGGATCATCTTCGCTGATGCCATCATTTTTCAAGTCGACATAATCAGGCGATACGATGCCGGTGAGCAGGAAGGAATGGGCATAAGCCGGGGTGCTGTCGCGCTGGTAATACTGGTCCTTACCTCGCTTGTTGTTCATCGAATTGTCGGCACCTGCGTACGATACGAGACCGGAGTCGAGGTTTGTCGAGGAAGTTTCGGACAACACCGAAAAACTGACGTCGCTCTGCGAAAGGTTGTAAGCAGGGATGCCATACACGTATCGCCTTCCGTCGCCGTTGAGCACCGTAATCTGAGAAAGGTGGTGCTTTTTCCGGATTCGGTTGTCGAAACGGCGAAGGAAACTGCGCGCCGTATCGAGGCAGGTAACAGACGGAACGATATTTTCTCGGTAAGAGACGATGGACTTTTCCAGGCCATATCTATCCGCGTCTTCCGCCGTAAGCCAGGAAATCACCTGACTACGTTTCTCTCGCTTAGCTTTAACGATGGGACCCGTCACGGGAAGTATTTCCTTGCGGTTGCCAGCGAGCACTTTTTGGAAGGCCCGACCGGTGCCAATGCCGGTCTTCTCTCCTACCAGCTGTACGCGGATGATGGTGTCGTTACCGATCGCGCGGAGGTACTCAGGCGAGTTGGTTGTCTTTTCTCCCGGGTTCCGGAAGTAGACCGCTTGATAATTGGTGTCGGATTCTCGAAAGGCCAGGTCGGCGAGGATGCTGTTCCGGTCGGTCCAGTAGTTGTTTTCGGTGTGCGCTCGGGTGAGCGAAAAATCCACGCCGCCATGAAACACGTTTCCAAAGCCAAGGTCCACCGCAAGGCGGTCGCTGCTGCTTTTCGTACGAATGTGTGGATCGCGCATGGCGCCAATATCGCCGCGATAAGGCCGGAACATGCCGCCTGTGCCCTCGCCACTTATTGAATATACATCATAGGTGTATTGGGGCAGGGCGATAATGGGCGTAGTCCGGGCATTGAAACTGATGTCCTTTTCCCGATTGAAATCCATCAGGGTATTGACATTACCATTGGACCGCGAATAATAGAGGTAGCCTACCGCCGGCTTCTGTTGAATCCTATCCGCATTCTTGATCTCCTGCTTACTCACATAGCCATTAACAAAGCCCGAAGGATGCGCACCAGCGCCCTGGCCACCGAACTTGGCCCTGAAGGAATAGTTGGTGCTGGTGAAGGGCATCGAGATCGTTGGTGTATACGAGGGTACAGCAAATGAAATCGAGGCCGATGGCCAGCCGATGGCGGCGCGCTCTTTCCCATACTTTGACTCGTACTGGTAGAACATCCTGGTGGAAGAGTTCAAAGTCAGCGCCGAAAGGCCCGAGCGAGAATTGAAATTGGTGCTCAGTCCGAGCGATGAAGAACCCGTCTCCTCTTTGTGGTCCTTGTCCAGCTTAAATCCTATCGAGGGAGACAGGTTGACTCCGGTCTGCGAATTTGAGCTCAACGAAAGGCTTCCATTCATAGAACCAAATGACTTGGATCCAGAGCTAATTGATGGACTGAGGCTCA
>CBHWDR010000313.1:0-4705 GCA_966112575.1 uncultured Chitinophagales bacterium | reverse complement strand
TGGCGCCCACGGAATACAAGAGCTTCAAAGCGAGAAGCACACCTCTCCTTCGTTAAGCAGCATCCTCTACGCCCGCCTAGGCGGGCACCCCTTTGCGTCCCTCCGCGCTCAGCGTGATAAATAGAGGAAAAGGCCAACCTCCCAAAAAGCAACTACTTCTTTAGGCGACCGGACAAGAGTCTTTGCGTTTTGCTTCGCTCCGCTCGCAATGACGCTCTTCGCTACGCCCGAGTTATTAAATGCCTTTTCCCACTCAGCCAACAACTCCGGCTTAAGGAAATATCATCCGTGTAAATCCGCTAGATCCGTTCAATCCGTGTTCTTTCTCTTGCTTCGCTCGCAATGACGTGTGATAGGAGCCCATCGAAGTCAGAACAAGCTTAAGTACGGAATAACCGTGGTCTTCGCCTTTGCCCGGTCTATGGCGGACAAGTGTTGTCGGCGGTCGGTCAACGGTCTGCCTTCTTGAACACCTCCACCACTTTCTTCATCCCCATATTCCCTTCGAAATGATGGATCAGCTCTCCTTTTTTGTTGTACATGGCGAGGTAGGGGAGGTTGCCGATATCGAAGAAGCTCGGGAAGAACCAGGTATAGTCGCGGCCCACCACTACGTTTGGAAGGTCTTTCAGGCCGTACTGGTCGATGAAGGCACGCACCAGCTCGAGTCGGTAGGTGGGGAGGGTCACCATCACGACCTGCACGTCCTCCAGCTTGTCCTTATGCTTCACCAGTTCTTCGGTCTCATGCTGGCAATGGCTGCACTCCGGACTGAAGATCATGAAGAGTACCGGTTTTTTCGCGGGCAGGTTCGCCTTGGCATAAATGCCCACGCTGTCGGGCAGCAGGATCTGGAAAGGGGGCACGGAGGGGAAGCGCTTGAAGGGCGGTTCCGTTGGCGCTGTCGATTTCTTCGCCGTGTCGGCCTGGGCCAGGCAACCGATCGAAATAAGCAGGCCTAAGGCCAGGACAAGGTAACGCATGCGGATTCTTGTTTTGGTAAAGGTATTGTAGAAAGAAGGCGGAAAAAGAGTTTTGGTTGTCTACGAATGTTTCGTAGATTTACGAAAAGTTCGTAGTTTGGAAAAATTAACCCAACAGGAGGAAGAGGCCATGCAGGCGGTTTGGAAGGCGGGCGAAGGAAACGTGAAATCCTTTCTCGAGCACCTGCCTGACCCGAAGCCGCCATATACAACGCTCGCATCCATTATCAAGAAACTGGAACAGAAAGGCTTCCTGAGCAGCCGCCTCCTGGGCAACGTCTACATCTATAAGCCTTCGGTTTCGGAAACGGAATACAAGAAGAAATACATCGGGACCGTGGTTCGGGATTTCTTCGACAATTCCTATAAAGACCTGGTGACGTTCTTTATCGAGCAAAAGAAGCTGACGCCGCGCGAGCTGAAAGAACTTGCCGACCTCATTGAAAAAAAGAAATGATATGCTTCCGGTCCTTTATTTCATCAAATCGGCTATTACGCTGTCCCTGCTTTGGGGTTTCTACCGGCTGCTGTTGCGGCCAACCACCTTCTTCGGTGCGAACCGCCGTTTTTTACTCGCGTGCATGTTTTTGTCGGTCCTGCTTCCGTTTATCGACCTCTCCGCATTGGTCAATTCGCCTGCTGCCGGATGGCGTTCACTCGCCGGTCTGCCTGCCGTGGAATTCGGTTATGTATCGAAAACCACGCCGCTCCCCGCCGGTGAATCCCGGGATACTGGGTCCATGCTAACGCTGTTTTACTGCCTGGTTTCCGGCATCCTGCTCTTCCGCCTGCTGCTGCAATGGGCTTCGCTATACCAGCTGCACCGGCGTGCGCAGTGCGTGACCGAGGGTGGGCAGCGAATCGGTTATATCAGCGATGCAGGCGCGGCCTTTTCGTTTGGACGAACGATCTACCTGAATCCCATGGGAAGGACGGCAGCGGACCGGGAGGCGATCCTGCGCCACGAATCGGTGCACGTACGGGAATGGCACAGTTTCGATGTGCTCATTGCCGAATTGTTTTGTGCCTGCTTCTGGTTGAATCCCTTCGCCTGGCTCCTGCGCAGGGACCTTCGGGAGAACCTCGAATTCCTGGCCGACCGGGGAGCGCTTCAATCAGGTCTGGAACCCAGATCCTACCAGTACCTCCTGGTGCGCTTATCCGACGTGCAGGTACGGGCCCTTACCACACCCATTAGTTTTTCCTCACTTAAAAAACGCATCATCATGATGAATCAGAAACCCACCGCTCTGCGGAAGCGCTTGCGGTTCTTCGTTGCCCTTCCCCTGCTCGCAGGAGTATTGCTGGTTTTCCGAAGCCAGGCCGGAGACCTCGTTGCTGCCACGTATGCAGTGAAGAACGGAACAGAGGCTGCCCGTGCCAAGGGGGATACGGCCGGTGTTCCCAACGACTACCGCTGGTTCCTCGCAAGAAACGCGAAAGTCCTGACCGATATCAACTGGACCAGTCAGCCGACCCTCACCGCCATTCTCCACTTCCGCAACGGGAAAAAAGAGTATGTAGCCCTGAACGATCCGAAAGCCGTTGCTGATGCAGAACGGCGATTTGGTAAACTTCCGGCTGCACCGCCGCCTCCACCACGGCCCTGGCCGAGAACCACCCAGGAGTACCGGGCTCTGTTCAGCGCCACGAGGAACGAAGGCTGCTGACAAAATTTTTGCTGATTTATCGTACAGCCTGCGGGTTTCCGCAGGCTGTACGATTAGAAGAAGGTACCAAAATGCAGGTTGATCACCCGGTCGTCCTTAGAAACGGAATAGGTGACTGTGGCGGATACCTTATTGAACGGGATCAGCACGATCCCACCGCCGACACCATAGTGCCAGGTAGTGGATCGCTCGCCCGGGTTCCATACTCTTCCCTGGTCGAAGAGCGCCACCAGCCCGGCCCTTCCGTTGAAGAGCTTTGATCGTACCGTGGGCAGCCAGCGCAGCTCGTTCTGGTTATAGACCATATCCTTCCCATAATAACGCCAGCGGGGGTAGCCGCGAAGGGAGTAATAGCCACCGAGTGCATTCAGCTGATAGAACTCGGCATCCCCGGATAAGGTTGCGCCGCCGGTTTTGATCGCGAGCGAAAGGGGTTTGAATAGGGGCAGGTAAAAACTCAGGTTGGCATTCAGGTTGGTGAAGCGCCGGTCCCTTTCCTCGAGGTTCATCGTGTATTGGCCGGCTACGGTAAGGTTGATGCCTTTCGTCAGCGCAATCGGATCATTCACCTTTAATACGCTTAGCTGCAGCCTGGGCCCAAGGAAATGTTTCCATTCGAATTCATCCGGCGCGATCGCGCCACTGCCCTTCGAAACATAATTTCCTTCCTTGTCCACCACCTGCACGCCGTCGTAGTTGAGGTGCAGGTCAAGGTTGCCGAATCTGCCCAGGGGGCGGTCGATACCGAGGTAGGTATAGACATCATGCGTTCGCAGGCGGTGAAACTCCCGGTCGGGCGTCAACTGCTTCGTGTCGTTGCCCACGCCGAAATAATTGACGCGGCGCACCTGGTCGTAACCCAGCCCCAGGTCGAAATTCCATTTGCGGGCGAACTGGTTCAGCCGGAGTTTGTAATAAGGCGAGAAGGAAAGTTCCACGAGCGAGAAATTCAGACCGATGGCTTCTTCTTTTGCCAGCGGTGTTTTTCTCCAGCCATTCTTCTTCACCGCGTAGGCCAGGCCCACGTAAAACCGGTACATGTTCTTGTAGCCGAGATAAGTTTTCTTGATTCCTTTCTTGTCGATCTTGTATCCCTCATAATCGTAGCGATTGATCGACGTGTCGCCGGAAAGGTGAACGCGGGTTCGGGCAAAGGCCGACAGGTCGTTGCCGGGGTTGTCATAAACGTCGATCTTTTTTCCGGCAACACCGGACAGGTTCCGGTACACATCTTTATCGATGCCCCCGATCAGTCGCAGCCGGATGCCTTTTTGAGACGGGCCGCTGAGTTGGTATTCATCTTCCCCACTTATTCCATACAACCGGATCTCTTCGGTTTCGCCTGGCTGGAACACCCGCTCGTAAACGGCATCGCTCTTCACTTCCCCGCTCTTGTTGATCCGGAAGACCTGCACTTTAGTAGTTCCATCGGCCAGTCGTTCCACAGTGAATCGTTCCCGCTGCCGGCTGCCGGGGATGTCCACGTTCCGGGCAAGGAAGCGATAATAATCCTGCGCATATTCCACCAGGTCATTTCTCCTGCGGATGAGTTTTTTCCGGATCTCGGGAGTCGAGAGCTGCTGGATTTCAGAGGGCAACGCGGCAAGAGCGCTGTCGATAACCGCATCGCTGAGGTAAGCCTGCAGCGAACGGGCCGTGTCCATGAAATCTTTTTGCGTCAGTGCATTGGTAAAGCGCCGGTCGAGATCGATCGCCGGGTAATTGTACCAGGCGATGTCCTTAATTTTTTCGTTGAAGGTCTGCAACTGCTTGAGCCCTGCACCCGAGATGATGAGGGAGAGGAGCGTGCCTTCAAATTTGGCCCATACCTGGTCGCGGTCTTTCGGTACGGGGCGATAGAGCTTGAAGCCACCGCTGTCGAAACGCGACCAGCGCCAGTTGTCTTCATGCCGGCCCCAGTCGCCGATGAGTATGTCGAAGAGCCGGGTCTTGAGATAAGCATGTTGGTCAACCAGGTGATCGTTTTCTTCGCCCAGTTTTTCCAGCATTTTTTCGGTGCTCACGATGTCTTCCGGGTTCCCAAATGAAGCA
>CBHWDR010000312.1:0-4723 GCA_966112575.1 uncultured Chitinophagales bacterium | reverse complement strand
GCGAGCGGGGGGCTCAGCCCGGCATGGAGTTCTGTGGCCTATCGCTTCAATGCGCCGGGTTCGGTGTGTACCGACACGATCAGCCAGCAGGTGAACGTCGTAGCCAGCCTGCCGGGTGCTTTTGCCGCCAGCGATACCGTTGGGTATTGCGCGCCTTTCACCATCACCTTCACCAATCAGAACACGCCTTCGGTAACGACGGTCTGGAATTTCGGCGACGGCAACAGTGGTAGCGGCAACTTGGTGACGCATACGTATACGACTGCAGGAACCTATATCGTGAAGCTGACCACTACGGTCCCGGGCGGATGTACTTACATCACCCAGCGCACGGTACGCGTACTGGGCCCGAGCGGCTCCTGGACGCATACGACCGGCTTCCTCTGCAACAACAATGCGGCGCAGTTCCAGGTGCTGGCGCAGAATGCCGATTCCCTGGTCTACCTCTTCGGTGACGGGCAAACCCTGACCACAACCAGCAACCAGGTAACGCATGTCTATGCCAATGCCGGGGTTTATTTCCCCATCGTAAGGCTGAAGAACAATGCGGGCTGCGTGATCACCCTGCCGGGGATCGACTCGATCCGGGTAGACAAGATCCGCGCCGGCTTCCGTACGACGCAGCAGCTCACCTGCGGACTGACCACGGTGAACTTCATCGATACCTCATCGGCCTTCTTCGGCAAGGTGAGCGCACGCTGGAATTTTAGCGACAACACCACGGGCAACGGCTTCAACGTAGCGCACAACTACACCACTTCCGGCACCTACCAGGTGCAACTCATCGTGGTGGGCAACAGCGGTTGTGCCGATACGGTCACCCGCGCGGTAAACGTGACCGTGAATTCGAAGCCGGTGGCCCAGATCGGTGGCGATACCACGGTCTGCGCGGGTTATCCCATCACCTGGAGCAGCCAGGTACAGTCGACAGATGCGATCAACCTGATGCAATGGAACCTGTCGAACGGGGCTTCGGCTACAACACCTTCCTTCACGTACACCTTCAACACGCCGGGCACCTATACCCTGCGCCTCATCGTGGGCACCGTGCCGGGATGTTATGATACCGTAACGAAGACCATCCGCGTGAATGCGTCGCCGAGCATTTCTTCAAATGCCGATATGACCATCTGCCGCGGCACAAGCGTACAGCTGAATACCTCGGGTGTGAACGTGGTTGCCTACCAGTGGTCGCCGCTGTCGGGACTCAGCTGCTATACCTGTCCGAACCCCATCGCCTCGCCCCTGGTGACCACGCCTTATGTGGTGACGGGCCGCAATGCCTTCGGCTGTCCGGCCTATGATACGGTGAACATCACGGTGATCCAGCCGCTGACGATGACGGTGTCGCCCAATGATTCGATCTGTATCGGCAGCGCTACCACGCTGAATGCGAGCGGAGCCACGAGCTATCTCTGGAGCCCGGCTACGGGACTGAGCTCGGCAACCGTGCCCAACCCGGTGGCCAACCCCGCCGTGACGACCACCTACCGCGTGGTGGGTTACGATGGTTTCAACTGCTTTACCGACACAGCTTTCGTGACGGTGGCAGTAGGCCAGTATCCTACCATCAGCCTCGGCCCCGACCTCACGCTTGCAACCGGCACCCTGCAGCCGCTGAATTCGCAGTTGACCAATGGCCCGATCCGTACCTGGACCTGGTCGCCGGCAACGGATCTCAGCTGCTCGAATTGCGCCCTGACGGTGGCGAATATCAAAAAGGACATTACCTACCGTGTTACGGTGACGAACAACTATGGCTGTTCGGCCAGCGATACCATCAACATCAAGACCTTCTGCGAAAGCGCGCAGGTCTTCATCCCCAATGCCTTCACGCCGGATGGCGACGGGCACAACGATGTGCTGATGGTGCGCGCATCGGGTATTGCGCTGGTGAAGCAGTTCCGCATCTTCAACCGCTGGGGTGAGCTGGTATTCGAGAAAGGCAATTGCCCGCCCAACAACCCTGCCTACGGCTGGGACGGCAAAGTGAAAGGCGTTGTGGGCCAGCCGGATGTGTATGTCTACACCGCCGAGGTGGTGTGTGAGAACGGATCGACCTATATCTATAAAGGAAATGTGACCATCTTAAAATAATTGTGGTGATGAAGAAGATTTCTCTCCTCCTGCTTTCTGCTTTTTGTGTTCAGCTTGCGAAGGCCCAGGACATTAATTTCTCGCAGTTCTATGAGCTGCCCCTCCTGCGTAATCCGGCCCTGGCCGGCACTTATCGGGGTGATGTGCGGGTGACGACCGCTTATCGCAGCCAGTGGAACTCGGTGACGGTTCCTTACCAGACGCAGGCGCTGGGTGCGGAGCTCAAGTTCGGCGTGTCGCAGAATTCCGATGATTATCTTTCCCTGGGCATGCAGGTGACGAACGACGTTGCCGGCGACTCGAAGCTGGGCAAGACCCAGATGCTGCCCATGCTGGCCTATCACCGCTCGATGAGCCAGGACAAGGATGCCTATCTCTCGCTGGGCTTTCTCGGCGGGGCGGTGCAGCAGCGTTTCGACCAGAGCAAGCTCACCTTCGACGACCAGTTCGTCGGTGGCGCATACAGCTCTACCAACCCCACGCATGATGTGTTCTCGCGCACCAACGTGACTTATTGGGATGCAGGTGTAGGCATGAAGTACAGCTCGACCTTCGGTTATGATAATCGCTTCTACCTGGGAGCGGCATACTTCCATTTTACGCAGCCGAAAGTGGCCTTCAACGGGGCCAATGATATTCGCCTGAACAAGAAGTTCGTCCTTAACGGCGGTCTGTCGGCCGCTACGTCGGAGTACGACCGGGTGACCTTTTACCTCGACTGGTTCGTACAGGGCGGCAACAACCAGGCCCAGGGCGGGGTGCTGTACAAGCACGACATCCTGCAGGAAGACCAGGACTATACGGTGAGCCTCTCGGGTGGCGCCTTCGTGCGCTGGAATGATGCGGTGGTACCGGTGATCAAGCTCGATTATTACAATGTGGGCGTGGGGCTTACCTACGATGTGAACGTGAGCAAGCTGAAGCAGGCTTCGCGCGGCCGCGGAGGTTTCGAGCTTACGCTTTCTTATGCGAATTTTTTGAATATCCGCAATTCAAGCATGGAGAAAGTTCGTTGCCCGGTTCCTTTTTAGAGCAGAAAGCAATTCCCGACGCGTCGGGAGCAGAAAGCAGATAACAAAAACCCGCCAGTGGCGGGTTTTTGTTTCTTATCGCAGTTGGAATATTAAGCTTCTGCCATGGTCTCCTCCTGTTTTTGTACATAATTCGGGTCCATCCACATGAATTCCCAGATGTGGCCATCTGGATCCTGGAAGGAGTGTTCGTACATGAAGCCATGGTCCTGCGGCGGGCGGTGAACGAAGCCGCCGGCTTCGAGGGCCAGCTGCACCTTCTGGTCCACGGCTTCGCGGGAGTCGGCCGAGAGGCAGACCAGGACCTCAGAGGTCTGGTGGGCATTGGCGATGGTCTTGCTGGGAACGAAGGTCTGGAAGAAGGGCTCGGTGATGAGCATGGCGTAGATCGTTTCGCTGATCACGAGGCAGGCCGCCTTGTCGTCGGAGAACTGGGGGTTGAAGGTATACCCCAGGTGGCTGAAGAAGGCCTTCGATTTCCCGAGGTCCTTCACGGGGAGGTTTACGAATATCAGGGTTGCCATAACGTTGGTTTTAGGGAGTCAAAGTTCGGGAGCCGGGCGGGGAGTAAGGGGTGGTCTTCGGGCAATTAGAGGGGTGAAAGCGACAGAGAGAAGGAACACGGATCTAACGGATTATACGGATCAACACGGATTTATTAATAGGACACTTAATTTCCATCTTAATCCTGATCATAAAGGTTGAACATGAATTCTGCGGCCTTTTCTCAATCAGATACCTATATCAGCCAAAGAGATTCGCGGAAATCCGTTCTATTTTTTATATCCGTGTTCTTTCTCTCTCTGCGTAATCCGTGATAAAGAAAAAAGCCCACTGTGGAAACAGCGGGCGCTAACGATTGCTTGCTATATGAATAGAGAAAGTTGAGTAAAAGTCAAAAAAACCCTTAAGTTTGTCTCCGGTGCTAACGTTACTTGCTTGCCTAACGATTGCTTGCCTTTCTTCTTCCTGATTCGAAAATAGAATCCACCGGTTTTTATTCCCTTTCAATTTTTTGTTCAATACATGACGCCAAACATCTTTGGCCTTGTTGGAAACCCTTGCCCATGGCGGGTTTCAGGGCTTCATCCTCATGATGTCCAACGCTTTTCGAACAAATGTTCATTTATGATTTCTTAACAGATCAGGCCGTGCGGAGGCCGGCTCCGAGCCGCCGCAGGGCATCCTGGCGGAACAGCTTGCCGATGGGGATCTCGGTCTTGCCCACCGAGATCAGCTCGGGGGTGAAGGCCCGGACCCGGGCCAGGGAGACGATAAAGGAGCGGTGGCAGCGCAGGAACAGGTGCTCGGGAAGCATTTCCTCCACGGCCGAAATGGACTGCTTGGTCACGATCACCCCGGCGGCGGTGACCACCTTGATGTAATCCTTCATGCTTTCGATGTACTCGATATCGTCGAGCAGCACTTTCACCATCTTACGGTCGGAACGGAAGTAAACGAAGCTTTCCGTGCGCGAAGGCGCGGCCGGGCTTTCCGGTGTGGCAGGGGCCACGAGCTGGGTGGCTTTGTGCACGGCCTTAACAAAACGCTCGAAGGAAACGGGCTTCAGCAGGTAATCGACCACATCCAGTTCG
>CBHWDR010000311.1:0-4724 GCA_966112575.1 uncultured Chitinophagales bacterium | reverse complement strand
CGTCGGGGTGCTGCTGGTCTTTCTCCGGAGCTGGCGCAGCGTGCTGGTGGTGTTCCAATTCGCCACTTCCATCATCCTGATCATCGGAACAGTGATCATTTACCGGCAGCTGCATCATATTCAGCACACCAACCTTGGCTTCCAGAAAGAGCAGGTGCTTGTGGTGGATGGCGTGAACGTGCTCGAGAACAGCTCGGCTGTTTTTCGCGATGAGGTAAAGAAAATGCCCGGCGTGATCAACGGTACCCTCAGCAGCTTCCTCCCGGTGGAGAACTCTTCGCATAACGATAACTCCTATTCCCGCTCGGCGGTGGCCGATGTGAAAGATGCCTTCGATGCGCAGAGCTGGACGGTGGATTATGATTACCTCAACACGCTGGGCATGCAGCTGCTCAAGGGCCGGAATTTTTCTCCCTCCTTCGGCACCGACTCATCGGCGATCATCATCAATGAAACGCTGGCAAAAGTGCTGGGGTATC
Source organism: uncultured Chitinophagales bacterium (assembly GCA_966112575.1). GTDB lineage: Bacteria > Bacteroidota > Bacteroidia > Chitinophagales > Chitinophagaceae > Flavisolibacter. Next base: position 4,245 of record CBHWDR010000311.1, on the reverse strand, counting down.
CCGATCCCATGGGTCAGAAGATCTATGCCCTCGGCAACCGTTCCGCTCAGGCCTATACGATCATCGGGGTGGTCAAGGACTTTCATTTCGAGAACCTGCGGGTCAGGGTGCAGCCCCTGGCTTTTTTCCTGGGCAACAGCTCGGGAAGCGCCGCTTTTAAAGTAAAGCCAGAGCACATCGGCTCCCTGCTTACGGCTGTGGAGGCGAAATGGAAGGCCATGGCCCCGGGGCTGCCGTTCCAGTATCGTTTCCTCGACGAGAGCTTCAACGAGATGTACCGCGCGGAGCAGCGGGTGGGTAGCATCGCACTGGTCTTCGCGGTGCTGGCCATCTTCATCGCCTGCCTGGGCCTGTTCGGACTCGCGACCTATATCGCCGAGCAACGCACAAAAGAGATCGGCATCCGTAAGGTGCTGGGCGCTTCCACGCAGGGACTGGTACAGCTGCTCTCCAAGGATTTCCTGCGCCTGGTGCTGATCTCCTTCGTCATCGCCGCTCCCGTTGCCGGTTGGGCCATGCATCGCTGGCTGCAGGACTACACCAACCGGGTAGACCTGAACTGGTGGATCTTCGCGCTTGCAGGCGGTACCGCCATTTTCATCGCCCTCGCCACCGTCAGTGTTCAGGCCGTGAAAGCGGCGCTCTCCAACCCGGTGAAAAACCTGCGCACGGAATGAGTGTGACGTGAGACATGAGACATGAGACGTGAGACAGAAAATTCAATCAATTGCCCACTGCCCACTGCCCATTGCCTATTCACCATTCACATGATCAAAACCTACCTCATCATCGCCTGGCGGAGCATCCGCAAAAGCCCCTTCCTCTCGGGCCTGAACATCATCGGGCTTTCGATCGGGATCGCTTTCACCCTGCTTATCGGGGCCTATGCCTGGATGGAGCTCGGGGTGAACCGTGATCTTCGCGATGCCGGGCAGCAATACATTCTTCAGAGCCGCTGGAAGAACCCCGACATGGGCCTCGAGCTAACCACGCCTGGCCCGCTCGCCAAAGCCCTGCGGGAAGAATACCCCGGGCTGGTGCGCAATTACTATCGCTGGGATGGGGTGACCTCCAATGTGTCGAAAGGCGACCGCGTCTTTCGCGAAGGACTTCAATTGGGCGACAGCACCCTGCTTTCGATGTATGGCTTCCAGCTGGTGGATGGCGTGGCCGACAAAGCCCTGGACGCGCCTTTCACCGCGGTGATCAGCGAGGCGAAGGCGATCAAATTCTTCGGCCGACGGGAAGTGGTAGGGCAAACGCTCACCATCGAGAATTTCTCCGGGCAGAAGCAGCCGTTCACCATTACCGGCGTACTGCGCCAACTCCCGCGTAATTCCATCACCACCTTGAATACCGACAACGAGAATGGTTTCTTCATCGGACCGCGATCGATCAACTGGTTTGGACGCGACCTGGAGAACTGGAGCAATGTGTACATCGTTGGCTACGTCGAGTTTCAGCCGGGTGTTCGGCCGGAGGCGCTGGCAGGTCCGATCGGACAATTGCTGAAAAAATATGCGCCCGCGCTGGCCCCTGCCGTTCAGCCTTATGCCGTGAGCCTTCCCGATTTCTACCGCAACTACCAGGGTGGCCTGGTTAGGAAGATGATCTATACCGTATCGGGCATCGCCGCATTTCTCCTGCTGATGGCCCTGATCAATTTCATCAACATGACCATCAGCCGCTACAGCGGCCGCCTTCGGGAGATCGGTGTGCGCAAGGTGATCGGCGGACTGCGCCATCAGTTGGTGACGCAGCTGCTCACAGAGTCCTGGTTGCTTGCCCTCCTGGCCACGATCGTTGCCCTGGGACTCTACCAGCTGGGACGTCCGCTGTTTTTTTCGCTGCTGGGCACGGAACTGCCTTCGGTATTCGATGTCCCTGCACGGTTTTACCTGCTTCCGGTTGCCCTGAGCCTGGTCATAGGCCTAATGGCCGGCATTTATCCCGCGCTTTCCTTTTCCCGGGTTGGCGTGATCGACTCGCTGCGCAACAGGCTGCGTTCGGTTCGGGAGAAAGCCCTCTTGCGCAAGTCACTTTTGGCGCTCCAGGTGGGCGTGGCCGCGCTGGTGCTGACCGCCGCCATCATCGTTAGCCAGCAGGTTCGCCTCTTTTACGAAAAGGATCTCGGCTACGACCGCGATTACGTAGTGTCTGCCCAGGTGCCGCGCAACTGGACCCGCGAAGGGGTGCAGCATATGCTCTCGGTGCGCGAAGGGTTTTCTACCCTGCCCGATGTGAGCAGTGCCTCGCTTTCCTACCAGGTGCCGGATGGTACGGTCTCGGGGCAATTCCCGGTTTACGGTGCTGGTTCGGATTCCTCGCAGGCCATTGCTGCGGAAAACCTGATCACCGACGAACGCTACCTCGAAACCTTTGGCATCGGCCTGGCCGCCGGCCGCTATTTCCGGGGGCTCGCCGACAGCAGCTCCATCCTCATCAACGAGACGGCAGCACGTGCCCTTGGCTATTCCGATCCCGCTGCGGCGATCGGCAAGAACCTGATCATAGCCGGACAGGCACCGGTGCCGGTGATCGGGGTTGTGAAAGATTTTCATTTCGGATCGATGCGGGATCCGATCAAGCCGGAGGTTTTCTTCCACGTTGGCGGGACACCCATCTACCGGACCATGAGCTTCAAGATCCGGCCGGGCAGCATCGACCGCGCCCTGGCAGGCCTGCAGAAAAAATGGGCCGAGCTCCTGCCCGGCGCTGCCTTCGAATACCGGTTCATGGATGAGACCATCGCCCGCCTCTACCGGTCGGAGCTGCAACTGAAAAAAGCCACGCAGGTGGCCACCGTGCTGGCCCTGCTCATCGTGCTGCTCGGCCTGATCGGCATGGTGTCGATCAGTGTGCAGAAACGCATCAAGGAGATCGGCGTGCGGAAAGTGCTGGGTGCGCCCTTCTCGGGCATCGCCGCGCTGTTCCTGCGCGACTTCCTGCCCATGGTCATTCTCGGCAGCCTCGTATCCATACCGGTTTCGTGGTACCTGATGCGGCAGTGGCTCAACGACTATACCTATCGCATCGCGCTCACGCCCTTGCCCTTCCTGTTGACCCTATTGGCACTCGGCCTGCTCACCACCGCGCTCATACTTTTACAGATCGCGCGGGCGGCGCGGCTCAACCCATCGATAAGCCTTCGTAACGAATAAACCATCCATCATGATCGAACTGCAGCATATTTCAAAATGGTACCCGGTCGGCGGCAAGCCCTCCTTCGTGCTCAAGGACATCAACCTCCGGGTCGAAGAAGGAGCGTTCATCTCCATCATGGGGCCTTCGGGCTCGGGGAAATCCACCTTGCTCAACATCATTGGCATGCTCGACCTGCCGAACGAAGGTCAGTATACATTTCTCGACCAGCCGGTGTTTGAACTGAAAGAGAAGCAGCGTTCGGAGTTGTACAAGAAGAATATCGGCTTCGTGTTCCAGTCGTTTCATCTCATCGACGAATTAACGGTGTATGAGAACATCGAAACGCCGCTCCTATACCAGAATGTGAAGTCGGCGGAACGGAAAGCCATTGTTGGCGACCTGCTCGACCGTTTCCAGATCGTGGGTAAGAAAGACCTCTTTCCCAACCAGCTTTCCGGCGGGCAACAGCAGCTCGTGGGTATCGTACGCGCCCTCGTGGCCCGTCCGAAACTGATCCTGGCTGATGAGCCCACCGGTAATCTCAACTCGGCACAGGGTGAGGAGATCATGCAACTGTTCCAGGAACTGAATAAAGAATCGGGCGTGACGATCATCCAGGTCACGCATTCCGAAAAGAACGCGGCTTACGGCCACCGCATCGTGCACCTTCTCGACGGCCGTGTTGCCTCCATTGCCCAACAATCGCTCAACCTCATTTAAGATGAATCGTATTTTTCTTTTGCCGCTTTTGTTCCTTGCGCTTCGGGGAGAAGCACAGACAGCGATGACCCTGCAACAGTGCATCGACACGGCGATCGCGGCTAATATTCCCGTAAAGCAATCGGAGCTGGACATGCAGGCTGCCGGCGTTGATCTGCGCCAGGCGCGGCGGAACCTCCTGCCCGATGTGAACGCCACGGTCAACCACAGCCTCAACGCAGGTCGGAGTATCGACCCGTTTACCAATACCTACGTCACGCAGAGCGTGAACGCAGCCAATTACAACCTGTCTTCGGGCGTGGTCGTATTCAATGGCGGCAATCTTCAGAACAATATCCGCCGACAGGCCTTCGGCTATGAGGCGGCGCGCATGGAATGGCA
>CBHWDR010000310.1:0-4729 GCA_966112575.1 uncultured Chitinophagales bacterium | reverse complement strand
AAAAGGCCTTCTTCCGCAGCTTCGCCGGCTCGCTTGCTTCGGTAGGCCAGTGGGAAGCCACCACCCTCGAGGCCACCTTCAAGAAGGAAGCCGAGCTCTCAGCCATCAAGCCGGGTGAATTGCAGCTCCCCCTGCGCATCATGCTGGTCGGTGGCAAATTCGGCCCCCCGGTCTTTGCGATCGCCGAGCTCCTCGGCAAGGACGAAACCCTCGCCCGCATGGATGCGGCGCTCGACGGGTTCAACTTTTAGGGAGTTCGCGAGTTTGCGGAGTTCGCGAGTTCAAGGGTTCAAAAGTTCAATAGTTAGTACAGGGAAGCCGGGAGGGTTATGCCCGTTAGTTAGAAAGGCGAGGCGGGTAAGCCTGCGGTGAGAGATTTTCTTCCCGACACATCGGGACCGCAGGGGCCTGTGCGTAGTACCTTAGCAAACGCAGCTACCGTAAGGAAGACTGCTCTTGATACTTTCTGCATAAATACTGCTACTCCCTCCTGCTTTTCCGCTAGTTCCGAGCTCAGATGCCTGCGGCAAACAAACTTCGTGCTTCTTCGTGCCCTTCGAGTCTTGGTGGTTACAAAGCCCGGGTTCGATCAACAGCCAAACCGGCGAGGGCAGCCGGGTCAAGCCTTTTTGGAGGAGTCGCGGATCACCAGTTCGGTTTCCAGCACTTTGTTTTCGAAGTCCGTGACGGGGCGTTTGCTCTCGATCATGCTGATGAGGAATTCGGTGGCGGTTTGCCCGATCTCGAAGGCCGGCTGGCGGATCACGGTGAGGGCAGGGGCGAAGAGGTCGCCCACCTGGGTATTGGTGAAGCCGGTAAAGCCCAGCTCTTTCTTCTGCTTCATGCGGCGCAGCAGTCCGAAGCTGGTGATGGTGAGGCGGTCGCCGGCGCTGAAGATCGCGTCGGGCTTCGATTTGCCCTTCAGCAGGCTGTTGATCGCCTCCTCCACTTCCGAAAGGATCATGCCTCCGTGGTTGCAGTATTTGACCAGCTCCTCCCGGTAAGGAATGCCGTGTTTTTCCAGTGCGGCCTTGTAGCCGTCGAGCCGCTCGCGGGTGATGGAGAGGTAAGGGGAGGAGGTCAGGTGGGCGATGCGCTTGAAGCCCTGGTAAACCAGGTGCTCGGTGGCATGGAAGGAGCCGAGGTAGTTGTTGGCCGTGACCGAATGCGTTTCGATCTCGCTCGTCACCCGGTCGAAGAACACGATGGGCATGCCTTTCTCGTGCAACTCCTTCAGGTAGCCGATATCCGAAGACTCGCTGGACAAAGAGATGAGCAGCCCGTCAACCCCCCTCGCGGCCATATGCTCCACGTTCACCTTCTCCCGCTCCATGGACTCATGGCTCTGGGTAATAATAACGTGGTAGCCCCGGTTGTAGGCGATGGATTCAATGCCATTGATCGCCTGGGAAAAGAAGTTGTTGGCGATCTCGCTCACCACCACGCCGATGGCTCTTGTGCGCCTTTCCTTCAGCGACAGCGCGATGGGATTAGGCCGGTAATTGATCTTCTCGGCATACTCCAGCACGGCCTTCTTCGTTTCGGCGCTGATCTCATAGCTGCCACGCAGGGCGCGGGAAACCGTGGAGGTCGAGAGGTTCAGGGCCCTGGCGATGTCTTTTATGGTAGCGGTTTCAAACTTCATTTGGAGCTGTTAAGTTAATGAATCCCAGCCGGACGGGTGGGGAAGGCCGGTAAAGGGTCCTGCGGAAACGTTATCGGTAACGATTGCGTAAAAAAATGTTTTCCCCGCCGTTGTCGCCTGTGAATATCTGATTAGACTTGTTCTGGAAAGAGCAGGACAGTTGTCTGAATTTTTCGGATCGCCATGCTGCCTTTCGATGCCCAAACGGAAAACAACAGCGGTTGCTTATGCCTGAACACTTCTATCCGGCGGTTCCGCCTGCGTTCTCCTGTGGCGCTCCCTTCTGCCGTACCCCGAGATTTATCCTAAGTCACTGCTATTAACATTCACTGCTTGAGTATGAAAAGAAAGATCGTCCTCTCCCTCCTTGCCTGTTTTACGGTTGTCCTGGCATTCGCCCAGACCCGGCAGGTCAGCGGCCGCGTGATCTCCGACAGTACCCGTGAGGGTATCGGGGGTGTGACCGTTGCCGTGAAAGGCGCCAAGACATCTACTGCAACTGCCAACGATGGACGCTACACGATCAACGTGCCCGAGCGCGGCGCTACCCTCGTGTTCTCTTCCATCGGGTTCAATACGCTGGAACTCCCGGTAGGCAACCGCACCACGCTCGACGCTACGCTGATTACGTCCAGCGGTTCGGCCATGTCCGACATCGTGGTGGTCGGTTACCAGTCGGTGCGCCGTCGCGACCTCACCGGCTCGGTCTCTTCGATCAATGCGCGCCAGATCAAGGACGTGCCCCTGTCGAATGCTGCTGAAGCCCTCCAGGGCCGCCTCGCCGGTGTGAACATCGTCGCCTCGGAAGGCGCTCCCGGCGCGGACATCATCGTTCGCGTACGTGGTGGCTCTTCGATCACGCAGGACAATTCACCCCTTTATATCGTAGACGGCGTACAGGTGGAGAATGCCCTTTCGGTGATCGCCCCCCAGGACATCGCTTCTATCGACGTACTGAAAGATGCCTCTACAACGGCCATCTACGGTGCACGCGGCGCCAACGGTGTGGTCAATATCACCACCAAGAGCGGCCGTAACGGCAAGACCGTGGTTTCCTATAGCGGGCAGGGCGGCTGGCGCGAACTCAACAAGCGCATGGACGTGCTGAGCCCCTACGACTTCGTGCTCTGGCAATATGAGCGCAGCCGTGGCTCCGTAGCGGATTCCACCGACTTCGCCCGTACCTATGGCACCACCTGGGATACGTTGTCCAACTACAAGAACGTACCGGCAGTAGATTGGCAGGACCTCGTGTTCGGCCGTCGTGCTTCCTTCCAGAACCATAACGTATCGATGACCGGCGGTAACGCCAATACCACCTTCAGCGTGAGCCTCACGGCCAACAAGGAGCAGGGCGTTCAGCTGGAGTCGGGTTTCAACCGCTACCTCGCCAACGTGAAGCTGGACCAGCGCATCTCCGACTATGTCCGGGCAGGCGTGAACGTCCGCTACCTCGACCAGGAAGTGCAGGGCGCCGGCACCACCAACAGTGGCACGCGCAGCACCAACCGCCTGCGTCATGCGATCAACTATCGTCCCTTCGAGCTGAATACGCCCAATGGCGGCATCGACGATTTCGACGAGGCGTACTTCCTCGCTTCTTCCGGCGCCATCAACCCCGTGCTGCTGACGAAGGCCGAGTACCGCAACCAGCGCACCAAGGCTACCTACTTCACCGGCTATATCAACATCACGCCGATCCGCAACGTGGTGATCCGCTCCACGATCGGATACGACAATACAGCCATCCGCCAGGACCAGTTCTTTACCAAGATCACCAGCACGGCGCGCAACTTTGCTTCGCTGCCCGTGGCTTCGATCGGCAACCAGAATAACAATACGCTGAACAACTCCAATACGATCCAGTGGTCGCTGAGCAAGTATCGCCAGCACCACGACATCTCGGTACTTGCCGGACAGGAGATCGTGCAGCGTACCGGGAACAACTCGTTCATCGAGACCCGTTTCTTCCCGGCCGATATCTCGCGCGACAAGGCGCTGGCCAACATGGGCCTGGGTTCCGCACCCACCGGCTCGGCTCAGCCCCTCCCTTCTTCCGGTGTCAACCCGCCCTATCGCATCTTCTCGCTCTTCGGTCGCGTGAGCTACAGCTTCGACGACAAGTACCTGGCTACCTTCAACATCCGCTCGGACCGCTCTTCGAAATTCTCTTCCGATAACGGCACGCTGGTCTTCCCTTCGGGTTCCCTGGCCTGGCGCATTTCGCGTGAAGGCTTCATGAAGAATGTGAAGTTCATCAACGACGCGAAGCTGCGTATCGGCTACGGCGCCGTGGGCAACGACCGCATCGGCGACCTGCTCTACCGCCAGCTCTATGGCGTTACCGGCCAGTACGCCTTCAACCACCAGATCGTTCCCGGCTTCGCGCCCACGGCGCTGGCCAACCCCAACCTGCGTTGGGAACGGAACCTGACCCGCAACCTGGGCCTCGACCTCTCGATCCTCAACAACCGCATCAACCTCACCGTTGACGTATATAAGAACTCGGCCAACGACCTCCTGCTGGCTGTGGCGATCCCGCCCACAACCGGCTATACCAGCCAGCTGCAGAACATCGGCGCCACCTCCAACCGTGGTGTGGAAGTGCAGATCGGCGGCACGCCCATTCAGAAGAAGGACTTCAACTGGAGCTCCAACTTCAACATCTCCTTCAACAAGAACCGTGTGGAAAGCCTGGGCGGACCTGCCTTCATCACCCGCAACTCGGGCTGGCAGGGTACCGACGGTGTGGATGACTACATCGTGCAGGTTGGCCAGCCGGTAGGACAGATGTATGGCTTCGTTACCGATGGCTTCTACCAGGTGTCGGACTTCGATTTCAACCCCACGACCCGCACCTACACGCTGAAGGCCGGCATCCCCGTAAACCCGGTTTACGGCATACCCCAGCCCGGCATGCTGAAGTGGAAAGACCTCGATGGCGACGGACAGATCACGGCCGACAAGGACCGCAAGGTGATCGGTGATGCCAACCCGAAGTTCACTGGTGGCTGGAACAACATGTTCTCCTACAAGAACTGGGACATGAGCATCTTCGTGAACTTCGTTTACGGAAATGATATC
>CBHWDR010000309.1:0-4730 GCA_966112575.1 uncultured Chitinophagales bacterium | reverse complement strand
AGCTGCGCGATCACCGACTCGAGCGTGGCGCGGGTGGGATTGCCGGTGCGTGCATAGTCGAAGCCGCGGTTCACACCCGGGGCTTCCTGCACAAAGGTGGAGGTTTGGTAAATGGGCACGGAAAGGGCGCCGGTCAGGGGATCTGCGGGAATGGAATGGATGATCTGCGTTGCGTTGCTCATGATTTTCTGGTTTGCCTTCCGAAGAAGAGGTTTAAAATTTGGGCTTACCAGAAAGCGAGGGATGACCTTATCGGAAGAGCTTATGCTGAGCGTCATGGCAGACTGTTCCGGCAGGAACGAGCATAAAAAAAGCTCTCCCGACAAATCAGAAGAGCTCAGTATCAAAATGTGGTTTGAATCGAAGCTTTAGTCTGACTTATCTTTCCGTCAGTTGACGGATGGAGTTGGCACCTTTTTCCCGCCAACGGCGGGAAGAGGTTGTCAAGGCTTCGCAGGGCCATTACCCTCAGCCTTTCTTGATAAGTGATGAATAAGAACTGCTGCAAAGTTATGCAAGCGAAATTGATACGAACAAAATATTTTTTTCTGCGGGCCGATATTCGCCGCTGACCCCGCTCATGTTTTGTGATGCCCGGCCAGTGCACCTTAAAGAAAACAACGCACATGCGCACCAACCTCCGGCTCCTGTTTCTTGCGCCCCTTTTCCTGTTCATGCGCTGCCCTTACGTATCGAATGTTCCCGATTCACGAGGACCGGTCAACGCTGATCGTTCACCACCCAGGCCAGCGAGAAGCCTGTGAACACCTGGTACTCCAACTGCAACCGGATATGCCGTTCCCCATCGATGAAGGCAGCGTTCACCTGACCGGCCTGCTGCATGACCAGGGGCTCGATGCGGATCTGCTCCGAGAAATCCACCTTGCCATAGCTCCACCATTTAAAAACGGCTTCCTTGCAATTCCAGAGGAGCGTCAAGAGCTCGAGCTCATTTGCCCCATTTTCGCGCACCCATGCCTGTTCGTCGGCATGCAGGAATTTCTCCTGGATGCGTGCCACGCGAGGGGTGAACAGCTCGATGTCCACGCCCACACGGTGCCTCGGACTGACTATTGCCGCAGCGAAGTCGCCGCAATGTGAGATGGAGAAATGGAAGGCATCGTCTTCGAGAAAGGGCTTCCGGGTATCGGCAACCCGGATCAGCTCGAGGGGGAAGCTGGGGTAGAGGCTGCGCAGCAGGTGTCGGCCAGCCAGGTGCTGCAGCCGCTTGTGCGGATGGCTCACGGCGTATTGGGGAAGGATACCGTGAAAAAAAGATTCGGGCTCGGTGATCTGCCACACGCCGATCCGGGTTTCACTATTCAGCTCTTGTTGATAAAAAAGGGGCATCGTAACAAAATTCCCGATTATTTTGCCATCCACACAAACACCACCGTATGATTCTTTCCGATAGCCGCATTCTGGAGGAGATGAGCAAGGGTACGATCAAGATCGAACCGTACAACCGCGACTGCCTCGGAAGCAACAGCTACGACGTACACCTGGGGCCTTACCTGGCCACTTACCGCGAGCATATCCTCGATGCGCGGAAGCATAACGAGATCGAGCACTTCGAGATACCCGAAGACGGGTTTGTGCTTTACCCGCACATTTTCTACCTGGGCGTAACCGAAGAATACACCGAGACCCATGCGCATGTTCCTTTCCTGGAAGGCAAATCCTCAACTGGTCGCCTGGGAATCGACATCCACGCCACTGCGGGCAAGGGCGATGTGGGCTTCTGCGGCAACTGGACGCTGGAGATCTCCGTCAAGCAGCCCGTGAAAGTATATCGCGGCATGCCGATCGGACAGTTGATCTATTTCCCGGTGGACGGCATTATTGAAGTTAGCTATGACAAGAAGAAAAATGCGAAGTACTCGGGACAGGGCAACAAGCCCGTGGAGAGCATGATGTGGAAGAACAAGTTCTAATACATACAACCATTTATCCCTTACCTCCATCTGAATCCTGACTGCCTGATCCACTAACAATCAAAACAGCCCCATGCGTTCGCTCCTTTTCGCTACCCTGCTGCTGCTCGCCCAACTGGTCAATGCCCAGACCACAAAAATTGACCGCCCCGGCTTTTCCCTGGAATATCCTTCTGCCTGGACTGTGGACACGGTTGACCCCGACTACGACCCGGATGCGCTTTTTTCCCTGGATATCGATGAGAACAACCTGATGATGTTCATCATCATGAACACCAGGGTGGAGCCACAGATGCTAATCGATGCGCAGCAAAAAGAGTTGAAGGCACGCGTGTTGAAAAAAACCGACTCGGAAATACCCTTCACGAAGTGGGGCGCCTATCCCGGGAACGGCCTGACCCTGAAAGGAAAGCTGCTCGGCGTGTTCCCGGGCACCATCCGCATCTTCGCGGCCAACCATGAGGAGCAGACCCTCCTGGTGGTATCACAATGCCTGGACAACGATCTGAATAAATGGGATGCGGCGATGAAGCTGGTGGAGCAATCGTTTCACTTTAAGACAGCAACAAAATAACCAATGAAAAAAGGCAACGGAAACGTTGCCTTTTTTCATTGGGGCTTACCGCCGCCTGTTGCTTCATTTTCTTCTTCGGCCTTATCGGGTGCCTTGCTCCCATCGGCCAGGGTAGGTTCCAGGTCTTCTTCCTCTTTGGTGAATCCGCGCAGCTCGGTGATCTGCGGATCCGACTGCTGCTGGCGGGGCGTGCCGCCGGCCGGTGGGTTGGCGCCTGAGTTTTTTTCGCGTTCCATAATTAGCATTTAAGGCAGAGCTGAAAAAACCGGACCAGCGCATCATTGATAACCGGTCATATATTACTGATTCACCTCCTCGCAAGACAAAAAATCAATAAATTACCTCTATTCAGTCATATATTACTGATAAGCATTCCATTCTTTAAAAATCGTCCTATATTTGCTGCAAATCAGTAATACATTACCGATGACAGCCGAAGAAATTGGAAATACTCTACTAAAAAGACGCATCTTTCTCAACCTGAAACAGGAAGATATAGCTGAGCTAACAGGTATCAGTACCAAAACCCTCTACCTTATTGAATCCGGCAAAGGCAACCCTTCGCTGTCTACCCTCCAAAAACTGGCGGGTATCCTCGGGATGGAAGTTTCAGTAAACGTAAAAGACCTGGCCAATGGCTAAAGGATCTGTCTATATAAACCAGGTGCTGGCGGGTGTCCTCGAAAAAACTGATGATGGTATCTACGAGTTCAGGTACCACGACGACTATTATCTTGATGAGCGACTACCCCCGGTAAGTCTTACCCTGCCAAAATCCAGCAAGGTCTATCGCAGCCCGCAGCTATTCCCATTTTTCTATGGCCTTCTTGCCGAGGGCGTCAACAAAGATGTTCAATGCCGCCTGCTTAAGATCGATGAAGAAGACGACTTTACAAGATTATTAAAAACTGCCGGCGACGATACCATTGGCGCTGTAACCGTAAAAGAAATGAAATGAGCTGTCCCGGATGTTATAAACAAGGAACCGATCGATTTTGCCCGAAGTGCCGCCAAAAACTATTTGACGGGCTCAAAATCCCTGCTGTTCTCCCCTTCGATACACCTAAGGACACCAATCTGCCCCAATACCAGGAAAAAACAAAACGACTATCCATCTCCGGTGTTCAACTAAAATATTCCATCCGCCTCGAAGACCAAGTTCTTACCCTTACAGATAAAAACGGGGCCTATATCTTAAAACCAATTCCTCCTTCACGTCAAATTGCTATGCCCGCAGAGGCGCCGGAAAACGAACACCTCACCATGCAAATTGCCGAACAGGTATTCGGTATCCGCACCGCCGCTAATGCGTTCATGCATTTTAAAGACGGTGCTCCGGCTTATCTTACCCGGCGTTTCGATGTTATTGCCGCTAATGGTCTGCGCTACCAGCAGGAGGATTTTGCCCAGCTCAGTGGTAAAACCAAAGCCAGCCACGGCGAAAATTATAAGTACAATGGCACCTGCGAAGACATTGGTAAACTCATCTCAAAATTTATCGCCGCACCCGTACCAGCCCTCGAAGAATTTTTTCGTCTCGTTCTACTCAATTACATCATTTCCAACGGCGATGCCCATCTGAAAAAATTGGCCATCATGCGTACACCCTATGGCGACTATGGCCTCACTCCCGCTTATGACCTTATGTGTACCATCATCCATTCCGAAGGCGAATCCGATATGGCCCTCGATCTGTATCAGGGTGATGTCGACCATCCGTTTTACCAAACCCACGGTTATTTGGGCCGGCCGCATTTTGAAGAATTCGCAAAAAGGATTGGCATTCTGCCACGCAGGGCAAACAACATCCTACAATCCCTCTTGGGCAAAAAAGAAAACGTTTATCAAATGATCAACAATTCCCACTTATCCGATGCTGCCAAAACAAAATACCGCAACTATTACGATGACAAATTGCGAAGGTTTTATACTGAATGATGGTGTTTGTTCCTCACCCCTCACCACCAAACTTTCATTTTTCCTGCACCATAACTCAAAGGTGGGCATGCCCACCCTTATATTTCAAAATAAGACCCTGGCCTTTATTGAAAGCACGCGTTTTCTTTCAGTTAATGATCTATTTGGTGATCATCAGGAAGAGCAAATAGTCCTACCTGCTGGGACTCGAACCCAGGGCCCTCCCGATAAAATCGGGATGCGCTACCAGCTGGATTCACCCAAAAGAAAAAGCCTCCGGACTTTCGTCGGAGGCCTTTTCAGTG
>CBHWDR010000308.1:0-4760 GCA_966112575.1 uncultured Chitinophagales bacterium | reverse complement strand
TCCTCTTGCCTTTGTGTATTGGGAATCGTAATCGGTGCTTGTTAACAAGAACCTGGTCTTTTCGCACCAGCGTCTGAGCCTGAAGCCCGTGACTACCTACCTCACGATCGACTCCACCCATACCTTCCAGGAGATCGAGATGGTGGCGGAGAACCTGGGCTCGATACCGCCGAATACCGCCATGCTGATCATCACGGCGGGCGCGAAGAAATACCAGCTCTACCTCACCTCCACCAAACAGAAGAGCGCCATGGTGCGCTGCGTGTACGAGCCGCCCGAATCGCCGCCGACGGCGAAGCGCCCCTGATCCAGCCCGCTGCGCATCAGGCGTTTAGCAGGTTATCCACTGGGAAAATGTGCATTTCCGTGCAATCCGGTGGATATCGGTGGATAAAATACAAGTTATTGACTATCAAATAATTTAGCCAGTAAACTGACCGGGCTGGCACCGGTTTTTTGGCTTTACGGGCATGCCCCGCCCCTCACCAATACAAAGACGAACCAAGGCCCCGAAAACCACCGCTGCACCCACCCGGGAACGTACCCGGAACCTGCAGGTGGAAGCCCGCCCCCGGACCGACTATTCCAGCCGCGTCGCGCTGCTCCGGCGGCGACTGGAAGATGCGCCGGAGGAACCCATGCCCGACTTGCTGAAGCCCATGCTCGCCACGCTCGTCGACGTGCCCTTCACCGATGAAGGCTGGCAGTTCGAGCTGAAGCTGGATGGCTACCGCGCCCTGGCCTACCTGAAGAACGGGAAGGCCGAACTCCTCTCCCGGAACAACAATCCCTTCAACCAGAAATTCGCTCCCATCGCGGAAGCGCTGCGGGAATGGAAGATCGATGCCGTGGTGGACGGCGAGATCGTGGTGCTGAATGAAGACGGGCATCCTGATTTCAACGGGATCCAGCAATGGGAAAAGAAGAAAGCCGGACAGCTGGTCTACTACGTCTTCGACCTCCTCTGGCTCGATGGGCTGAACCTGATGGGACTCCCCCTGTACCGCAGGCGGGAGGTTTTGAAAGAGCTGATTCCTTCCGATGGCTCCATCCGCTACTCCGACCACATCGATGAACTGGGCGACTCCTTCTACGAGCTGGCGCGGAACAACGGGCTGGAAGGCATCGTGGCGAAAAGACGCGACTCGGTTTATACGCCCGACAGCCGGTCGAAGGCCTGGCTCAAGATCAAAGTGGAGGAACGACACGAAGCCGTGATCTGCGGCTTCACCCGGAAGGCCGACAGCGACCGGATCTTTTCTTCCCTCATCCTGGGCGTTTACCGGGCGGGCAAACTCACCTACATCGGCCAGGTAGGCACGGGCTTCACCCGGGAGCGGTCGGAGCAGCTGATGCGAAAGATGAAGCCCCTGTTCACGAAGACCTGTCCTTTCGGCGAAGAGCCGCCAACGAATGAAGCGCCCACCTGGCTGAAGCCGGTGCTCGTATGCGAGGTGAAGTACACCGAGCTGACGGCCGAAGGCGTGATGCGCCATCCTTCCTTCCAGGGGCTGCGGGAAGATAAAGCGGCCTGGGAACTGAATAATGAAGCGGCAGTCGACACGGAAACGCTGATCGGGGAATCGGCCTGGCTGGATCCGAAAGCAGTGAAAGCGATCGTCCCTGTTGGCGGCCAGGAGCTGCAGTTTACCAACCTCAAAAAACCGTTCTGGCCGAAGGAAGGATATACCAAGGGTGATCTCATTCGCTATTATCATGAGGCAGCGGAATACCTCCTCCCCTATATGATCGATCGCCCGCAGTCGCTGAACCGGTATCCCGACGGCATCGAAGGACCCAGCTTCTATCATAAGAACATGGGCCGGACGAAAGACCAATGGCTGCATACCTTCCGCCGCGTCTCGGAGTCGAACGGCGAGCCGAAGGACTTCCTGATCTGCGATGGAGAAGCCTCGTTGCTGTATATGGTCAACTTGGGCTGCATCGAGATGAATCCCTGGCATTCGCGCTGGAAGACGGCCGCATATCCCGACTGGTCGGTGATCGATCTTGATCCCGGCGACCGGATCGGCTTTGCCCAGGTCATCGAAACGGCCCGGGTGGTTTATGAGCTCCTTCGGAGCCTGGGCCTCCCTTCCTACCCGAAGACCTCCGGCTCTACGGGCCTGCATATCTACGTGCCCCTGGGCGGCCGGTACCAGTACGAGCAGTCGCGCCAGTTTGCGGAGCTGATTGCGCGGCTGGTGCATGAAGAGCTGCCCGGAATCACCTCCATCGAAAGGGACCCGAAAAAGCGGGTAGACAAGATCTATATCGACTACCTGCAGAACCGCCCGATCCAGACCATCTGCGCACCCTACTGCGTGCGGCCCCGGCCCGGCGCAACGGTGTCCACGCCCCTGCACTGGGACGAAGTGAAGAAGGGCCTCAGCATCGGGCAGTTCACCATGACCAACATCTTTGACCGCCTGCGCACCGAAGGCGACCTGTTCCGCGGGGTACTGGACAAAGGGCTGGACCTGAACAAGATGCTCAAGGCGCTCGCTTCCCTAATTTAGATCGAGGCGGCTGCCGTTTTTTGTATGGGCTTGCGGCTCCCCCTTCTTCACGGAGAACGACCATTCGGGAACGGGCAGGCGCTCATTGTGCAGGTGGGCGAATACCTGCCCCAGGTCGCGCATATCGAAATACTGGCCACAGGGACAAAGCAAAAAATGTTGGCGTTCTTCTTCGGAGAGGTGCTGGATCGATGTCATGGTCGCTATGCTCCAAGCGGCATTCCATTCGATCCCGAATCGCCCTTAGATTCCACACCCGTTATCCACCGGCTTTTGCACCGCCGGCCTGTCCCGAAGCGTCGCGAACCAGGGCAAATCATCTCAAACCGAATACCCCACTACCTCAACCCCTAATACCCTAATACCCCAATACCCCAATCTCCCAATACCTACTACCCCTTACCACCAAACAGCCGCTTCACCTTTTTCATCACCCCTTCGCCTTCTTCTTTCTCTTCGCCCATCAGAAAGCCATAGGGCTTCAGCTGGGGGATGCGATCGAAAACGATCTTGGTCATGCCCATGAGGGGGATGGCGAGGATCATGCCGGCGATGCCCCAGACCAGCTCACCGGCCACGATGCCGGCGATGGTGAACAGGGGGTTGATGCGCACGCCCCGGCCAACGACCAGGGGTTCAAGGATATAGCTCTGAAGAAACTGCACTGTGGCATAGGTGATCACCACGCCCATCACCTGCTGGGTGCTGCCGCCCTGCAGCAGCACGGCAATCAGCGTGATGGCGGTGCCGGTGAGGTTGCCGATGAAGGGCACGATCTCGAGCAGGCCGCAGAGGATGGCGAAAAGAATGGCCGATTTCACCCCCACGATCGAGAAGCCAATGCCGTAGAGCACCCAGAGGCAAAAGATCATCAGCCCGAGGCCGCTGACATATTTCTGGGCAATATTCCGCGCTTCGTGGATCGTGCCCCTGGCCGTGCCGCGTTCATTGGCAGGCACGAGCATGAGGATGAATTTCTTGAGATGGGCGCGGTAAAAAAGGATCAGGAAGGTATAGACCAGGGTGATGAGCAGGTCGGTAAGGAAGGAGCCGAATCCCGCGATGAAGCTGCTGGCCGTGGTTGTGAGCTTGCTGCCGGTACCACCACTGCCGCCGCTCACCATCTTCTCCTGCTGTTGCGGGGGAATGCCGAACTTACTCTGTACAAAAGACTTCAATTCGTCGAGCTTTTCCGAAAGCCGTGACTGGATATCGCCGGACTGCTGCCCGAGGTCGCTGGCCTGCCAGGTAAGCACCGCTACCAGTCCGCCTACAACCGCCAGCATCAGCACCAGGGCCACGAGGATGGCCACGACGCGGTTCCAGCCCCAGGATTCCATCTTCAGGGTCAGGGGCAGGAGGAGCATGGCCAGCAGGCCCGCGAAGGTCAAAGGGGTAAGGAAGGGCCGGGCATAAACCAGCACGACCACCGCGAGCACGAGGAGGGCGAGCACCTTGATGCTCCGGGTAAGCAGACGATCTTTCATGTCAAAAACGACAAAACAATTATACCAGCCGGCGATCGCGCCTTTGGTACAATTGCTGTGCATCGATCAAAAACAACCTATGCAAAATTTTGGAGCACTCATTCGTTCGGGCAAGCCCGTACTGGTCGACTTCTTCGCCGAATGGTGCGGTCCCTGCAAGATGATGGCGCCGATCCTGAAAGAGGCCAAGGCTTCGGTGGGCGATGAGGCCACGATCATCAAGATCGATGTCGACCGCAATCCCGAGGTGGCGGAGCAATACCGCATCCAGGGCGTGCCTACGCTGATCCTGTTAAAGGATGGCGAAGTGAAATGGCGGCAATCCGGTGTCGTGCCCGCGCAGCAGCTGGTCCAGGTGCTGCGGCAGCATGGGTGAGGGAGCGTTCGCGGAGTTCGCGAGTTTGCGAGTTTGCGATGCTTGCGAAGTTCAAAAGTTCAATAGTTCAATAGTTTAAAAGTTGGGCTTCTGAGCGTTTAGGAGTTCGTGCTTGTAGGATGGTTGCGCGGAGGGTTTAATCGTGTTAAAAAATTCTCTGCGTCCTCCGCGCCTCTGCGCGAAATCATTTCCGTAACCCTCTGAGTTTCCCTGTCTCCGTGGTTCAACTGCCTAATGTTTCAAGAAACCAGTTGCCGCAGGGCAGCGCGGGTAAAGGGTAAGGTCGGTAGCGTGGAGATGAGTTGCAGTTCTTCGGGGAGCGAAGTCTCGTTGTCGAGGAACTTCAAAACCCGCTGGGGCGGGTTCTTGCGGAATAGG
>CBHWDR010000307.1:0-4797 GCA_966112575.1 uncultured Chitinophagales bacterium | reverse complement strand
GAATAGCGCAGCATGAACGGGCTGGTGAGGCGCGCGCGCAGCGTACCACTCTGGCTAAGCAGGGTTTCCACATCCTTCACTTCTTCCACCAGGTAAGCACGGCTCGTTTGATCGTTGATCTCCTTGAGCGAGTTCTCGCAGGCAAAAAAGAAAAAGCAGCTCAGGAACAAAGCTGCTTTTAGAAGAAGTTTATGCGGGGCTTGCTTATTCATATTTGCGTTTGCCGAACCAAAGATCGGTAAAGTTGAGGCCAACCGATACGCGGAAGATGTTTTCCTTAAGCAGGTTATCATTGCTGCCGCGCTTCATGTATTCGAGCGCAACATTTACCACGCTGTACTGGTTGATCGCAAAACGGTTGCCGCCGCCGATAGGCAGGCCCATTCCGAAAGTGGCTCCGTAAACCGGCAGGTTGCCATTAACGCGCACATAGTCGCGGCCGCCATAAAGACCGAAACGATAGATCACGCGGCTGAAATAGCTGGTACGTGCTTTCGGGAAGATCTGTGCGCCGGTGTGCAGCATCCAGCTGTTCTGAACGGAGTCCGTGTTGCCGAAGAAGCGATAGTTCTTCCAGTTCTGGGCCGAGTAATCCACGCCCAGCATCCAGCCGCTGTTGTCCACTTCCACATGCTGTACGAGGAAGCCGCCTTTGTAAGATGCCGGGTAGGTGATCTGCCCTTTGATCTCGTTCTGCTGGTAAACGGAATCAAGTTGCAATTCGGCGCCCGAGCTCTGGTCGCGGGTAAAGGTCTGACGAAGCACATCCTGCTGTCCCTTTACCTTCTGCTCAATATTGCCCGAAAGGCCAAAACGCACCGTGGTGGTCGACTTGTCGGCCTTGTTGTAGCGCTCCACCTGGTACTGGAGTCCGGCGTTGAAGAACAAATCACCGAAGGAAGAATTCGTAGTGTAGTTAGCAGCATAGTAGCCAACGGTATCATTATAGATGGTGCGCAGTGCCTGGCTTTCGCGGGAGCCGAACAGGTAGCCGACGTTCACGCCGAGGCTCATGGTGCCTGCCGTTTTCGTTTTGGCATTGTCGGAAGATCCGGTTGAGAAGCCGAAGCCGGTACCGATATTAGGCAGATAAGATCCGCCGCTGCCACGGAACTGCGTAGCCGCACTGTCGATCTGGTTGCCGTTCACCGGGTTGGTGAGGTATTCGAAGCGGTTGACGCGGTAAGAGATGCGGCTGAGCGGACGAATGCCGAAGCTCATACCCCAGTTGCGGCGGATGGGCAGGCCGATCTGCACATAGTTGAACAGCACATCCGAAGCCGTGAAGCGTCCGGGCGTATTGGGTTTCACCAGGGTGCGGTTGGTAAAATTGAGTCCCACGTCGAGAACGACGCGTCCATTGGAAACTTTTTTGTTGCGTTGCTCGATGTAGGCCTGGAACTGCGAGTAGGAAGCCGGGTTGGCGAAGTTCACCGACACGATGTCCGCATAGCCGGAGGTAATTCCGCCCATACCCTGGCTGGTGATATTGCCGCCGGGCGTCCGATCACCTAAACCATAACGGGAATAGGGCGAGTTGTCCTGGGCGGAAGCAGTGAGGGAAAGCGCGAGAAAAGCAAACCAGGCACCGCGCGACCGGCGAGCCAGGCGCTTAAGCATGGTTGGATTGGCTAATTGCATACAGACCTTTAAAGATTAAATCAGGGTCTGCAAATATCTTGTTTTTAAAATAGGGCTCAAATAGGGCTATATCACCCCCGGTTAAAAGGGCGTTAAAGTTCCCATATCGCTCTGAGTATGCATCGATTAAGCCATCCATCTCTTTTGCCATGCCCAGGATCACACCTGTTTGGAGGTTCGTTTTGGTGTCGTAGCCGATGAGCGGCACATTCCAGTCGGCCTCCACAAGGGGCAGCTTCGCGGTGAATTGATGCATGGCTTTGAAGCGCATCTCCATGCCCGGGGAGATGGATCCGCCCAGCAGTTCGTGCTGGCTGTTGATGAAATTGAATGTGATGCAGGAACCCAGTCCGATGGCCAGGTTGTTTCGGTTGGGAAAAAGAAATACCGAGGCCGCAGCGATCGCGAGGCGGTCGGCGCCTACGGTCTCGGGCTTGCCCACAGGTATGGTGAACGGAAGTTTACTGGCATTGCTCAGGCGATGAAACTGCGTTGCTTCCTGAAGAAAGGCATCGATCTGCGGATCGTGGTCGATCACCGAGGAAAGAATGGAGCGGTCCGGCCGGTGCCCGTCGATGATCTCCCGGAGATGGATCGCCGCATCATTTCGGAGCACGATCACCTCCTGCAGCTGGTCGTGGTGGAAGATGGCCGTCTTCAGGCGTGTGTTGCCGAAATCTAAGCAGAGTGTGGTCATGTGGTTCGGTTCGAAAACGAAGTTCGAGGTTTACGCCGGAAAGCCAAAGCTCAATCCTCGTCCGGCTTTTTCATCGTCCAGTCGAAGTCGAAGCTGGAAAGGTTCTTGAAATGCCCGTTCAGCTTAACCTTCTTTTTCAGCACTTCCATCTCGGCGAGCATGGGCAACACCTTCGTGAGGTGACGCTTCAAAAATTCCTGGCGCTGCCGCTCCTGCATCAGCTTCAGGAATTCGAGCTCCTCGTCGAGCGAGAGGCCCACGTGATGGGCGATGTCGTAGGCATTGAGCGCTTCATCCGGCTTCTTGAAATCCTTTTCCACCTTCAGCACCTTGTAAAGCTCGCGGATGTTGTTGACGAGGCGGCGCATGGCTTCAGCACTGCCCGTCTCATTGTTGTCGGGGTAGTTGACTATCGCCCCGCTGTACAGTTTCTCGGGTATTTCCTTGACCACTTCCAAGATGCGGAACACTTTCCCGCCCCTCGTTTTTATATCCATCTCACCGTTTTC
Organism: uncultured Chitinophagales bacterium; assembly: GCA_966112575.1. Taxonomy (GTDB): domain Bacteria; phylum Bacteroidota; class Bacteroidia; order Chitinophagales; family Chitinophagaceae; genus Flavisolibacter. The sequence goes on along the minus strand of CBHWDR010000307.1, from coordinate 1,950 downwards.
ATCGGTGCTCACCACCTCCTCTACCTGCACGGTGGTGCCCCACTCCTGGAGGCGGTCCTTGATCACGGCAGGGATGCCGAAGGGTTTGTTGTCCTTCACGCATTCGTTGATCAGCTGCTTGTAGCGCGGCTCAAAAATGTGCAGGTTGAGCTGCTCACCGGGGTAAACAATGATCCCCAGAGGACATATCGGGATGAAGTTGATCATGGCTTTCGTGCTGCAAAAATAATGCGGGGCGGGGGAGAAGGAACAGGGATTTGAATGAATGCAACGGATGAGAACGAATGATCTTTTTCGCTTCCGGGCTTTTCTCAGGTTCTATGGCGTATGTCCAACACAAAGAATACGGTTAGGTCGCATCTGTGCTTGCGTCTTTTCACATAAATAGACTGTCCGCACCGGCACAGCATTTTCGGCTTAAGTAAAGTGATTCGTGTAAATCCGTTAGATTCTATTAATCCGCGTTCTTTCTCTCCCCCGCTTCTTCCACAAACCGATACAGGTTAAACGCCTCCTTCGGGATCGCGCGGATCTGCTCGGCCATGGTGGCTTTGTCGAGGCCCTTCATGCGCCGGCGTTGGATGATGCTCCAGGCGCGCTCCGCCAGGAGCCAGTGGCGGCGCTCGTTGCCGGCATGCGAGCGGAGGTGATCATCGATCGCCTGGAACAGTTCGGGTAGCCCCTGGCCCGTGGCGGCAACCGTTTTCAGGATGGGCACCTCGCGGTGGTTGATGAAGGCCGGGGATAACATGAGCCGCAGGTTGCGCACAAACTGGTCGGCATCGGGACGGTCGGCCTTGTTCACCACGAATACATCGGCGATCTCCATCAGGCCGGCCTTCATCGTCTGCACTTCATCGCCGGCTTCGGGCACCACTACTACTACCGTCACATCGGCAAGACCGGCGATCTCGATCTCGCTCTGGCCAACGCCAACCGTTTCGATGATCACGTAATCGTAATGCGCGGCATGCGCCAGCTCGGTGATCTCGATGATCTTCGGGTGGAGCCCGCCCATGGAGCCGCGGGTGGCGAGGGAGCGGATGAACACCCTGGGATGCGTGTACCACTCGCTCATGCGGATGCGGTCGCCGAGTACGGCGCCAAGGTGAAAAGGAGAGGAGGGGTCAACACAAAGCACGGCTACCGAGTGCCCCTGCTGCACGATCTCGCGGATCAGGCCATCGACCAGCGTGCTTTTGCCGGCGCCGGGAGGACCGGTGATGCCGATGATGCGCGACTGCTCATGAGGAAGGGATGCGAGGAAGGCTTCAAAACCGGGCACTTCGTTCTCCACCACCGAGATCGAGCGGGCCAGGGCCTTGGGAGAACCGGTGGTGAGTTGCGCGCGTAGGTCTTGCCACATGAAGAATAGATGTTGTAGGTTTACAAAAATATGGGTATTCACACAGAGCGACCGGTGCGGCCCACCCTCATTTTTGCTTCCCTCGTGCTGATGCTGATCGCACTGTTCACTTCGCGTGTGGGCCTCACGGCAGGCATGGCGATCTTCCTCCTGCTCACCTGTGTGCATACCGGTTTTGGCCAGCAGTTCCGGTGCTTTTTACGCGATCCTCTGCTGCTGGGAATGAGCCTGCTCTTCCTCCTTCCTTTCCTCTCCGGGCTTTGGAGTGAAGACCGGGATTACTGGTTCCGCTTCGTCCGCGTGAAGCTTCCACTCTTCCTCCTGCCGATCGGCTTTGCAGGAAGCTGGCAGCTGCGGAAGTCGTGGTGGGACGGGCTCACACGGCTCTTCATCCTTCTTGTAGCCGCAGGCTGCATCTGGAGCCTCGTGCAGTATGGCTTCGACCTGCGGGCTATCAATGCGGGCTACCTGCGCGCGCAGGCGATCCCGACGCCGCTGGAAGACCGGGTGCGCTTCAGCCTTCTCGTCTGTCTTGGTATCGTTGCTTGCGTGAAGCTGATCCTGCAGGGGGCTTCAAAGAGCAA
>CBHWDR010000306.1:0-4798 GCA_966112575.1 uncultured Chitinophagales bacterium | reverse complement strand
CCCAGCTGTTCAGCGGGCGGGTCTGCAGGATCTCGAAGGTGCCGCCCCGGAATTCATCGGAGAGGCTGCGCATGGTGATGGCGGAAACGAGGAAGAGCATCACCCAGGGTGCGAAGGCGAAAAAAGATTCCAGGGATGCATAACCGGCATCGAGGATATTATCCCGCAGCACGAAGAGCACCACTCCATTCACAAGCAGGAAAACGATAATGGCGATGTAGCCGGTGAGGCTGGAGAAAAATTGTCGTAACTCTTTTTTACAGATCGGCCACATGGTGCTTGCAAAATACACAATCGGAAATTAGCGATCTCGAAAATTCAGGGCAACCCAATCTGTGCAATCCTCCAAATCCTGTGTTTATCTGTGATAAAAAGAATCCCGACCGCTCGGTCGGGATCAGAAAAATATAACGGTCAGTTCTATACGGCAAAGCTTTCTCCGCATCCGCAGGTGCGGCTGGCATTGGGGTTATTGAAAAAGAACCCTTTGCCATTAAGGCCATCGGAGAAGTCCAGCATGGTATTCACCAGGTATAAAAAGCTTTTCAGGTCGGTAACGATCTTCACGCCGTTGTCTTCGAACACCTGGTCCATGGGCTTGGACTCGTTGTCGAAGTCCAGCTTATAGCTCAGTCCCGAGCAGCCGCCGCCCACCACGCTCACGCGCAGGAAATAGGAAGGATCGTCGGTTACGCCGGCATCCGCCATCAGCTGCTGTACCTTGGCTTTCGCCTTGTCGCTTACGTATATGCTGTTTTCTGTTGCTACCATAGGTCAATGGGATAATTCGATGATTCGATAATCAGCATCTGCCAATTAATGGACCACGCTCTCCTCGAACTGCAGTTCGGGAAGACCGTTCTTCTTGCGGTAGTCGTTCACGGCTGCCTTGATGGCGTCTTCTGCCAGCACGGAGCAGTGGATCTTCACCGGCGGAAGGTTGAGTTCTTCAACGATCTCCATGTTGTCGATCTTTACTGCGTCTTCGATGCTCTTGCCCTTCAGCCACTCGGTAGCCAGGGAAGAAGAAGCGATGGCCGAACCGCAACCGAAGGTCTTGAACTTGGCGTCGGTGATCGTGCCCTGCTCATCCACTTCGATCTGCAGGCGCATCACGTCGCCGCACTCGGGTGCGCCTACCAGGCCCGTACCCACATTCGCCTTGCTCTTATCGAGCGTGCCCACATTCTTGGGGTTGTTGTAATGTTCGATTACTTTATCTGAGTATGCCATAAGTTAATGTGTTAATTAGCGAATTCGAGAATTAGCTAATGGTTTATTCTAACCTTTTCGTTTCAATTTAAAAGAACGTTGTTTTCGATCCGGGCCACATTAGCTCATTAGCTAATTAGCTCATTTTCGAATTAATGTGCCTGCCATTCCACGGTGTTCATGTCCACACCCTCTTTGTACATCTCCCAAAGCGGGCTCATTTCGCGGAGCTTGAGCACGGTCTTCGATACCTGCTCAATCGTGTAATCGATCTGCTCCTCGGTGGTGTAGCGACCCAGTCCAAAACGGAGCGAACTGTGTGCCAGATCATCACCCAGGCCCAGGGCCTTCAGTACATAGGAAGGTTCCAGGGAGGCCGAGGTACAGGCAGAGCCCGACGAAAGCGCGATCTCCTTGTTGAAGCCCATCAGCAGGCCTTCACCTTCCACGTATTTGAAGGAGATATTCGTAACATGGGGCAGACGATGATCGCGGTCGCCGTTGACATAGGCTTCTTCCAGAGAGAGAAGGGCCGTCTCCAGCTTGTCGCGGAGCTTCGACAGGCGCTCGGCGTCCTGCTGCATTTCGTTGATGCAAAGCTCACAGGCCTTGCCCAGGCCAACGATACCCGGCACGTTCAGCGTCCCCGAACGCATACCGCGCTCGTGGCCGCCACCGTCCATCTGGGCCGTTACCTTCACCCGGGGGTTCTTGCGGCGCACGTAGAGCGCACCGATCCCTTTCGGGCCATACATTTTATGTGCGGTCATCGCCAGCAGGTCGATGCCATCCTTGTTTACATCAACGGGGATCTTGCCAACCGCCTGGGTGGCGTCGGAGAAGACCAGCACACCATGCTTCTTCGCAATGGCACTGATCTCTTTCATCGGCATCACGGTGCCGATCTCGTTGTTGGCATACATGAGGGCGATGAGGATCGTGGTGGGCTTGATGGCCGCTTCCAGCTCCTGCAGGTCGATGAGTCCATCCGGCTTCACCTTCAGGTAGGTTACTTCCGCGCCCTGCTTTTCGAGGTGCTTGCAGGTATCCAGTACCGCCTTGTGCTCGATATTGCAGGTGATGATGTGGTTGCCCTTGGAGGCGTACATCTCGTAAACGCCCTTGATCGCCAGGTTATCGGCTTCCGTAGCGCCCGAAGTGAAGATGATCTCTTTCGGGTCAGCGCCGATCAGTTTAGCTACCTGCTCCCGCGCATAGTCCACCGCTTCTTCCGCCTGCCATCCGAAGGGATGGTTGCGGCTGGCCGCGTTTCCGTATGCATTGGTGAAATAAGGCAGCATCGCGTCCACCACCCGGGGATCACAGGGAGTGGTTGCATTATGATCGAGGTAGATCGGTAAATTCAGCATGTTTCTTCTGATGTTTTCGTTTCAACGGCAAATTTACCCCAAAACCGGCGAAGTACCGGCATTGGATAAGCAGGCCGCTCTTAATTTTACGTTATTCGTAAACAAACCCCCATGCTAAAGGTTGAACACATCGGCATTGCCGTAAAATCCCTCTCCGAGTCCATTCCCCTGTTCGAGAAGCTCCTCCATACGGAGTGCTATAAAACGGAGGAAGTGGCCTCCGAGAACGTCCAGACGGCTTTTTTCCGGAAGGGGGAGACCAAGATCGAACTCCTCGAGTCCACCACCGAAGACGGGGTCATCCGCCGGTTTATCGACAAGAAAGGCGAAGGGATCCACCACCTGGCCTTCGATGTGGCCGATATCCGGGCCGAAATGGCCCGCCTCCAGGCCGAGGGCTTCACCCTCCTCAACGCCGAGCCCAAGGCCGGTGCCGACAACAAGCTCGTCTGTTTCCTCCACCCGAAGGGCACAAACGGCGTCCTGATCGAGCTCTGCCAGGAACGGGGGGAATGAGGGAATTCGAAAATGGGCTCCATTGGGAGTGGTTCCCTACCTTCTTTTGAACCACGGAGTCACGAAGGCACAAAGAGACACGGAGGTTTTTGTTTAGGAGCAACCTTTCCTAAAGGATGCAATTGGGCTTTAGTATGAACCATCATTCGGTTAGAGGTTCTTCACCTCGACATTCCTTGTTCCTTGTTCTATATTCTTTATTCTTTATTTCCCTCGAGGCCGCCTAAGGTAGCCTGGCGTAGGTTGCGCCCCAATGGGACACATGGGGCTTGAGGGATCCTTGATGTCCCAGGGCTATCCCGTCCCGAACGTTCGGGAGGTCGGGACCCCGGGTTACCTTTATTTCGCCCCTCCCGACTGTTCGGGAGGGGCAGTGAGTATCTATAAATGGAATACATCGTTAAATGAATGCCTATCGAAACCTCAGCAAGTAATTGCTTTACTATCCTGAGCTATCTTATCCGGTTACATTACTCCTGTCTCCTATCTCCTATCTCCTGTCTCGTCCGCCGTAGCCTTGCTGTAGGCGGGCTCTTATCTCCCATTGTAACCAAACACAGTTGTCGTCCCGACAATTCGGGATCCCGACCGACAACACTCACACTCAACACTAAATGCTCAACACTCAACACGCAACACTCGACTCGCTACACCAAATAAAAAACCGCCGGATCACTCCGGCGGCTCGTTCCTAACGCCAAAAATCAGTTTATAAGCGAACCTGGCGGGCGGCCTGGAAATCAGCGCCGTTGCCGAGGGCAATTACATAGTTGCCAGTGAGTTGTGTGTTTACGATCACCTGGCCGGTGGGGTTGTTCAGGCTCTGGCGGGCAATGACCTGGCCATTCAGATTCACAAAACGCAGCTCTACAGCACCTTTCACTTCAGCGGGGAACTGCAGGAGCAGCTTGCCGTTGACCGCGGCGATCTGCACGTCGGTGGTGGTACTGTTGCGGACCGATTTTACCGGGGTATAGGTGAAGCGGCCGTCCACATCCACCTGGCGGATCCGGTAGTAAACCGAGCGGGACCCGGCCGAGCGATCGCTATAGGAATAGTTCTGTACAGCCGAACTGTTTCCGGCAGCGGCGATGAGGGCGATGGTATTCCAGCTGGCGCCGTCGAAGCTGCGCTCCAGCTCATATCGGTCGGCGTTCAGCTCTTCGGAAGTGGACCACTGTACCAGCACCTCGCTGCTCTTGCGGGTAAGGCTGAAGCCGATGAATTTTACGGGGAGGGGATTGAAGGGATCGAAACCGGTGCTGGTTGCGGAAGCCATAGCAGGACCGGTGATATCAGTCTGGTTGCCCTGGTAAACCGTATTGCCACCGATATTGAGGATCTGGGAGGGGCTGCCACCGCCATCGATCAGGCCGCCGGCGTAAACAAGGACCCTGCTGCCGCCACCGATGATCAGTTTGGCACCACCGCCAGCGAAACGCAAGGTTCCATAAACTTTGATGAAGAGGTCGCCGTTGAGGCTCCAGTTATTGTCGACGGTTACGATCTTGCCGTACGGGATCACAACCGTATCGTTCGCCTCGGGAGCGCGGTTCAGGCTCCATACCGAATTGGAGCGCCAGATGCCATTCAGCTGTGCATTGAGGGAGGGGGCGGCCGATGCGCCGAGAACGAGGAGGGAAACAGTTACGAGGGTAAGCAGCTTCTTCATGATACGGATTAGTTTTTAGGGTCTTCTT
>CBHWDR010000305.1:0-4799 GCA_966112575.1 uncultured Chitinophagales bacterium | reverse complement strand
GGGAGTAGATCAAGGGGAGAACCGGGCAACTCTTAAACTATTGAACATTTGAACTCTTGAACTCCGCGAACCCCGCGAACTCGGCGAACTCAAAAAAAACCGCACCCCCACTAGGGGTAACGAGCGCTACAGTTGTTATCCCTATAAATTAGTTTTGCCGCCAAGGGCCTTAAATACCGACACCAGGTTCCCGATCCACCGAATGGAATTGACCGAAGCCTCCCTCATCACCGGGCTGCAGCAGCGCAGCGAAGCCGCTTTCCAGCAGGTGTTCACCACCTGGTACCGGCCCTTGCATGCCTATGCATTTACACTACTTCAAGAGGAGGCCATGGCCGAAGAGATGGTGCAGTCGGTGTTTGTCAAGCTCTGGGAGCGAAGCGACAGCCTGAACCTGGGCGGCTCACTGGCGGCCTACCTCTACCGGGCGGTGCATAACGAGTCGATGAACTACCTGAAGCACCTGAAAGTGCGGCAGAAGCACCAGCTGCACGTGGTGCACCGCTCGGAGCATACCGACCATGCCGGCCGGAGGCTGCAGGTGAAAGAACTGGAAGCCCGCATCGGTGAAGCCCTTGAAGAACTGCCCGAGCAATGCCGCACCGTTTTCCAGTTGAGCCGCTTCGAAGAGTTACGGTACCGGGAGATCGCCGAGCGGCTGCAGATCTCGGTCAAAACCGTGGAGAATCATATGGGCAAGGCCCTGCGCCTCCTGCGGGAGAAGCTGGCCGACTTCCTCGTGTTGCTTGGTATCCTCATCCAATTAAATAAATGAACCGTGGGCAAGTACACACACGATATCAACGATGACCTGCTGGTTCGCTATCTCCTGGGCGAAACGAGCCAGGAAGAATCCGGCGTCGTTCAATCCTGGCTCGAAGAAAGCAATGAACACCGCAGCTATTTCGAACAGATGCGCAAGGCCTGGGAGCTGAGCCGGAACCTGGCGCCCGGTGCGGGACCCGATGAGCAGGCCGCCTGGAAACGCTTCCAGGCCCGCGTACACAAGCCCGCGCCCGTACTGCCTTTGCGGCGCTTCGGCTGGATGCGGGTCGCCGCGCTTTTCCTGCTGGTCATCGGCGCCGCAACGCTTGCCTGGATCTTCCTGCAAACCGATGCCCCGCAGCAGCTCGTGGCCCGTGCCGAAGATCAGGTGCGGAAGGACACGCTCAATGACGGCTCGGTGGTGACCCTCAACCGGCAGTCGGAACTCGCTTATCCCGATCGATTCAGCCGGAAGGAAAGGCGCGTCCGCCTCAAGGGCGAAGCCTTCTTCTCCGTCACTCCCGATAAAGACAAACCCTTCCTCATTGAGGCTGGCGATGTGCTGGTGCGGGTGGTGGGCACGGCCTTCAATGTGCGTACCGACAGCCTCGGAACGGAAGTGATCGTGGAGAGCGGAATTGTACAGGTTACACGGAATGGAAAGACCGTGGAACTGCACCCCGGCGAGAAAGTGCGCACCCGTAAAAACGAGCCGGCGAGCCTGGTAAAATCAGAAGAGAATGAAAAACTGTACAACTACTACCGTTCGAAAGAATTCGTTTGCGACGACACGCCGCTCTGGAAGCTGGCCGAAGTACTGAGTGAAGCCTACGGTGTTCAGTTCCGGTTCGAGCAGGAAGCCTCCCGCTCGCTGCGGCTGACCACCACCTTTAGCAATGAATCGCTCGATACCATCCTTGACCTCCTGCGCCAGACCTTCGGCATCCGCATCGTTCGGGAAGGAAACCTGGTCCATGTGTACTGAACCTGCATTCATGAAACGAATCCTCATCGCCTTATTTAGTTTCCTCTTCCTGAGCCTGGGCGCCCGGTCGCAGGGACTGCTCGACCGCACGATCACGATCGATGTGCAGAAGCAACGGCTCGACCAGGTGCTGGAGATCATCAGCAACAAAGGCAATTTCTATTTCTCCTATAACAGCAGCATCATCCGTAAAGACAGCCTGGTCAGCCTCTCGGCGCGGAGTCAGCCGGTCCGGCGGCTGCTGGACCTGCTCTTTCCCGATCATTACGAGTTCCGGGAAAGCGGTAACTACATCATCATCCGACGCGCACCGATCCGGGTAACGGTTACAACGAATAAGGCGGTTGCCGAAGACCGCTTCTATACCATCTCGGGTTATGTGCTGGATGAGGAGACGGGAGCGTGGATCCGCAATGCGAGCATTTATGAAAAGACCCAGCTGGCTGCAACCCTTACCAACATGGAAGGGTATTTCCGGCTGAAGATGAAGCAGCGTAAGGGAAAGGCCGTGCTTACGGTGAGCAAGACCGATTACCAGGATACGAGCTTCCAGGTAGACCCGGGCTTCAACCAGCAGGTGACCGTGACGCTGCTGCCCGTGAGCTATGGATCGGTAACCGTGATCGGACCCGATGATTATTTCGCACCCGAGCAGCTCAAGCTGCGTGTGCAGGGCGACTCCTCGCTCACGGAGTACACCTATGTGAAACTGGACACCGGCAAGGTGGAGAAGACCCGCATGGGAAGTTTCCTGCTTTCTTCAGACCAGAAGGCCCAGGCCTTGAACCTCCGAAAATGGTTTACGTCCAGGCCTTTCCAGGTATCCTTCACGCCGGGGCTGGGCACGCATGGCCAGCTGAGCGGACAGGTAAGCAACCTGTTTTCCCTGAACGTACTTGGTGGCTATAACGGTGGGGTCAAGGGCGCGGAGATCGGTGGGCTGTTCAATATTGATAAGCGCTCGGTGGAATACGTACAGGTGGGCGGGCTCTTTAATATTGTAGGTGGCCGGATGCGAGGCTTCCAGGCGGCAGGGATACACAATACGGTGCTCGATCATACCTCCGGCATGCAGGTGGCCGGTGTCAATAATTTCGTCAAAGGAAAGTTCGCCGGCTTCCAGGTAAGTGGCGTGTACAATCATGTCACCGATAGTGTGAAGGGCGTGCAGGTGGCAGGCGTAGGCAACTACGCCCGCCGGCGGGTGCGCGGCTCGCAGATCGCCGGCGTATTCAACTTTGCCAACCATACGATCACCGGGGTGCAGGTGGCAGGTGTGATCAACTATGCGCGTCGCGTGAAGGGAACGCAGATTGGCCTGGTCAATATTTCCGACACGGCCGATGGCCCGGGCATTGGACTGATCAACATCGTTTTCCATGGCTACCACAAGCTGGCTTTTTACACCGATGAGGTAGTGCCGGTGAATGCCGCTTTTAAAACCGGCAGCAGGCAATTGTATAACATCCTGCAGGCCGGGTTCAACCCTTCCGACAGCGAACAAATATTCACCTTCGGCTACGGCCTCGGAACGGAGCTTCGGCTGGGTCGTCATTTCACCATCAATCCGGAGCTGAGCGCGCAACAACTTTACCTGGGCACCTGGGATGAAGCGAACATCCTCAGCAAGTTTCGTCTCCAATTGAATATTGAGCTGGGAAAGTATATAAGTATTTTCGGTGGCCCGGTGGTAAACGCCTATTACAGCCGGCAAACGGCGCGGTTTACCGGTTACAAGACCGCCCTTCCTCCGGCTTCCTACAAAACCTGGGGCCTGGGTTCAAATGTTAAAGGATGGTTAGGATGGAGTGCGGGCCTCAGCTTTTTCTAAAACAGGCTAGGGGTTAAGGAAGGGCAGGTTGTTATCGTCTCAAATCACTGCCATGACGAACAACCAGGCCAACCGCAAAGGACATCATCAACAGATCGGATCTCCTTCCCTGATCATTCGAAGCATCGCCACGCTTGCGCTCTTGCTTCTTTTCCTTCCCCTCATTGCCCAACAGAAGGGAGTGCCCGTGCAGCAGTTGCGCGGCACGCTCCGCGACCTGGTGCTGCATACGCCGGTTGCCGGCGCTACCCTGGCCATCCCGCAACTGGAGCGCAGCATCATTGCCAACGACTGGGGCGAGTTCCGTTTTGTTGATCTGCCGGTCGGTACGTACCAGGTCCTGGTAAGTGCGATCGGTTATAAACCCCTGGTGCTGGAGAACGTCAACCTCATTGCCGGCAAGGAGACCGTGCTCACCCTTTCACTGGAAGCCAGCATCGTGATCGCTGATGCTGTGGTGGTGAAGGCCGCGAGCCGGAAGAACAAGCCGCTCAACGAGATGAGCCTCGTATCTGCGCGGGCCTTCACCGTAGAGGAAACACAGAAGTACGCGGCTGCGGTCAATGATCCCCTGCGCATGGCTACGGCCTTTCCAGGCGTGTTTGCCGCCGACGATGGCAACAACAGCATCGTGATCCGCGGCAATTCCCCCACGGGCCTGCTCTGGCGCATGGAAGGCGTGGACATTCCCAACCCCAATCATTTCAGCGCTACTGGCAGCAGCGGTGGCGGCATCTCCATCCTCAGCACTCAGCTGCTGTCGAATTCGGATTTCATCACCGGCGCTTTTGCCGCTGAATATGGCAATGCCCTCAGCGGTGTATTCGACCTCCGGCTGCGTAAAGGCAATAACGAGAAGCGCGAATATTCGTTGCAGGCCGGGGTGCTTGGACTCAATGCTGCTGCCGAAGGACCCTTCCGGAAAGGCGGCAAAAGCGCTTACCTGGTCAACTACCGGTATTCCACGCTTTCGCTCCTGGAAAAGATCGGTGTGCCACTGGAGGGAGGTGCCACCAATTTCCAGGACCTGTCGTTCAGCCTGAGCTTCCCCACCCGGAAATCGGGAAGCTTTGGCCTTTTCGGGTTTGGCGGGCTGAGTGACCAGAAGGAAAAAGCGGTAAAGGATTCGAGCAAGTGGACCGGCAGGGGCGACCGATACAGTGGCCGCTTTGTTTCCAATACGGGCGCACTGGGACTGACGCACCAGGTGTTGATCGG
>CBHWDR010000304.1:0-4818 GCA_966112575.1 uncultured Chitinophagales bacterium | reverse complement strand
CTTCATTTTATTACGGGCATCAGTTTCGAAAAACAGTTGTTTTGCCATATTGATTTGTATTTACAGAGTTTGTGAATAGAGACTGCAGGCTGTTGGCCGCCGGCAGCGATCGGGTTCTAACAGGATCAGCCAATAGCTTACCGCTAAAAGCCGTAAGCCAATTAAACAATGGCCAGGATGTCGCTCTCGCGCATGATCAGGAAATCTTCACCTTCGATCGAGATCTCGGTGCCGGCGTATTTGCCATACAGTACGGTATCACCTTGCTTCACGGTTACCGGCTCGTCTTTCTTTCCAGGTCCGGCAGCGATAACGGTACCGCGCTGGTGCTTCTCCTTGGCCGTATCGGGGATGATGATGCCACCGGCTGTTTTTTCTTCAGCTGCGGCGGGTTTCACAATCACGCGGTCGTGTAAGGGGGTAACATTTACATTGTTAGCCATACGTCTATCAATTTTTGGTTTTAATGAAAATTTTGCAGGGTCCACCTGGATTTCGGTGGCGGGCAAAGGTAGGCGAATTGTATGCCACCCGCCCCGTAAGGTGAAAAAATTGCAGTTTCGGCCCCGAAGCGGCTTCTTCTTTGCTCCGTCAACTAGCAAAATGGCACCCGTCCGCGAAATCTTTTCAGCCCCGCCTCTGGTCGGCGCCAACTCCTGTCATCATTTCCCAATTCCCAATCCCATAATCCCTAATTCCTAATACCCCAATCCCTCAATACCTCAGTTCATCCACATTTTCCTCCCGTTCCCTGCAGCATTTCTGATATTTGAGCGCTCAAGTACTGAAATAAGCTGCCACGAACCGATGAAGCAAATCCTTCTGATCCTCCTCCTCCTGGTCTTCCAGGCGGGCCGCTCGCAGACGACCTGCACGGCTCCCGGACAGAACCCAACGACCGCCTTCCCGGTTTGCGGCACGGCCACCTTCACCCAGAACTCGGTGCCCATCTGCGGCGGACGAACGCTTCCCAACCCTTCCTGCAACAGCTATCCGCTAGCCGATATCAACCCCTACTGGTACAAATTCACGTGCTTTCAGACCGGTACGCTCGCTTTCCGCATCCGGCCCCTGATCAATGCCGAAGACTACGACTGGCAGTTGTTCGACATCACCAACCGAAATCCCATGGACGTGTACACCGATGCCAGCATGGTCGTGTCCTGCAACTGGAGCGGTGAGTTCGGCGAAACCGGGGCCAATGCCAGCGGGACCAATCTTTTCGTGTGCGAAGGCGGCGGGCGCCCGCTCTGGAGCAAGATGCCGGTTCTCCAGCAGGGGCATGAATACCTGCTGCTGGTCAGTCATTTCACCCAGACGCAAAGCGGCTATGACCTGTCCTTTGGTGGCGGCACCGCCGTGATCACCGACTCCACTCCTCCCCGCCTCCGGACAGCCGATGCGGCCTGCGGCGGAAATATGCTGCGGCTGAAGCTGAATAAAAAAATGAAATGCAGCAGCCTGGCCGGGAATGGCTCGGACTTCTACATCACGCCCGGCAACTACCCGGTCAGCAGCGCTTCCGGCTTCGGATGCGCTACCGGTTTTGACATGGACTCGATCCAGCTCACTCTGGGCGCCTTCCTGGCCCCCGGTTCCTATACCCTGAATGTGAAGCGGGGAACGGATGGCAATACCCTGCTGGATTACTGTAATAAAGAACTGGATACGACCGACAAGATCAATTTCACCGTCTATCCCCTGGTGCCCACGCCCATGGATAGCATCGTTGCCCTGACCTGCAAGCCCTCCTATGTGAAGCTCGTCTTCCGCAAACCCATGCTTTGCTCTTCCATTGCCGGCAACGGCACGGATTTCCTGCTCAACGGCCCCAACGGTCCGGTGCCGGTGGTGCGGGAAGTAAGCGAGTGCGGCCCGAACACCCTGCAATACCCCGAGATCTTTGTGCACTTTGCCAGTCCGCTCACCGTTGGCGGCACTTACACCCTGACGCTCGTTACCGGTTCGGACGGGAATACCCTGCTGGATGAATGCGGCAAGGAGACGCCCGCCGGGTCTACGATCAGCTTCACGGTTGGCGATTCGGTCAGTGCCGCCTTCAGCTTTACGAAAGCCTATGGCTGCCAGTTCGACACCGTTCGGTTCATACATCCGGGTGGCAATGGCATCAATCGTTGGAACTGGTCGCTCGATGAAGGGCGGACGAGCACGCAGCAGAACCCGGTGGTCCTGTACCAGCAGTTCACCAATAAGAATGTGCAGCTGATCGTGGGAAATGGATTCTGTACCGATACGGCACGGGCGACCGTGGTGCTCGATAACTTCATCAAGGCCGATTTCACCGCCTGGGATGATCTTTGTCCGAACGAGCCCACGCAGTTCACCGGCAACCCGCAGGGGCGCGTGGTGAGCCACCTCTGGAATTTTGGCGACGGCGCCGTAGCTATCGTGCCCGCGCCGCAACACACTTATTCCATGCCCAATACCAATACGAATTACCTCGTTCGGTATACGGTTACCGATTCCCTGGGTTGCAGCAGCACGGCGCAAAAAGATGTGCGGGTCTACTCCTCCTGTTACCTCGACCTCCCATCGGCATTCACGCCCAACAGGGATGGATTGAACGACTTCTTCGGACCGCTTAATGCGGTCAAGGCCGAGGATGTGGAGTTCCGGGTGTTCAACCGCTGGGGTCAGCTGATCTACCAGACCCGCAACTGGAAAGCGGGCTGGGATGGAAAGCTCAAGGGATTGGAGCAGGCTTCGGGTGTATACGTGTGGTTCCTCACGTGGACGGATCGCGATTCCCGGGAACGACGGCAGCGCAAGGGTACGGTGGCGCTGATCCGGTGAGCTGGATTAACTTATGCTTAAGGGCCTCATTTCAAGGGAAGGTCCCTATCTTCGCCCGCTCAAATAGTTCTTGATCATGATCAGCAGAAGGAATATCCGAGTGAAGGTGATGCAGACGTTGTACACATTGAGTAGCCTGGAAGAGCATATAAAGCCAGGCGAACCGTTGAAATCTCTCCAGAAGCAATTCGACTCCTCCAAGGAGCTTTATATCTACCTGACTTATTTTTTACTGGAAGTTGCGGGCTATGCCGAAAGTGATTCGCATGCGCGCCGCAGCAAGCACCTGCCTACCGCAGAAGACCTGAATGTCAATACCAAGATCGCGGGCAACGAGGTCCTCTGGAAGATCCGGGAAGACGCGGGTTACCAGATCGAGCTTGGTCGCTTTCATCCCGAGAAGCGCATGGACCGCGACCTGGTGCGCCGGATCTATGCGAAGCTGGCCGATAGTCCCGAATACCGGAATTACATTGTCGCGGAAGAGCGCGATCCGAAGCAGGAGCGCGAGATCCTCGAGTACATCTTCAACGAGCAGATGCTGAACAATGAAGACGTGGTCGGGCATTTCGAAGAGCAATTCATAAACTGGGACGATGATGCCGACATGGTGATCCAGCTCGTGCGCGGTGTGCTGCAGAAGCCGGCAGCTGCCGATTTCAAAGAGGTGATCGCCCCGGACAAGTGGGAGTTTGCCAAGACCCTGCTGACCACCGTAAGGGAAAAAGAGGAGCATCTGCAGTCCTTCATCTTCCCCCGCCTGAAGAACTGGGATGCGGAGCGGATCGCGGCCCTCGACATGATCATCATGAAAATGGGCGTGGCCGAATTCCTGTATTTCGAAACCATTCCGCCCAAGGTGACGATCAATGAATATATCGACATCGCCAAGGAATACAGCACGCAGCAAAGCGGGCAGTTTGTCAACGGCATCCTGGACAACATTCATAAGGAGCTGGTTCAGAAAGGCGAACTCCATAAAACGGATTTCAGGAAAGCCTGAGGGATTCCGTTATTTTTGCACCGGAAAAAAAACGTATGAACTACTTTTTTCTTTTTGCGATCACAGGAGCCCTGCTCACGGCCTGCACCGGCAACGATGCCAAAGTGATGACCAGCGCGGACCAGAAAGAGCAGACGGCCAGCGCTCTGAAAGACACGGCGAATTACACCACCATCGAGTGGATCGATTCGACCACGAAGAACATGGGCAAGATCAAGCAGGGCCAGACCCTGGAGATCACCTGGAAATTCCGTAATACGGGCACCAAGCCCCTCTTCATCTCCGAAGTACGACCGGGATGCGGCTGTACGGGCGCGAAGGGTCCCGACGCACCCATCGCACCGGGCGGCACCGGCATGATCACGGCCACCTTCAACAGTGAGAACTACCCGGGCACCCAGCAGAAATCGGTGTACGTGCTGGCCAATAACCGGAACAAGAAAGACGAATCACAGGATATCCTCTACTTCAACGTGGAAGTGGAGCCGAAAAAATAAGCAACAACCAACCATGAATATTTATCTTTTGCAAACCGGCGGCGCCGGTGCCATCCAGCCCATTTTCTTTGGCCTGATCATCCTTGTTTTCTGGCTGTTCTTCATCCGCCCCCAGGCGAAAAAGCAGAAGCAGCAGAAATCCTTCATCGATAACCTCCAGCCTGGCGATAAGGTGGTGACCATCGCGGGCATCCACGGTAAAGTGAGCAAGATCAACGACGACGGAACCCTCAACCTCGAGATCGGAACGGCGAACTACGTCAAGCTCGAGCGCTCGGCCATCTCCATGGAGTGGACCACCCAGGCCAATAAAGCTGCCGGTGTGATCACGGAGAAGAAATAAGTCAATCCCGAGGGGATTGAAAATCAAAAGTCAAAAATCAAAAGAGGTCGCTTTGTGGCGGCCTTTTTTCATGGGTTGCAGAGTTTGCATTGTTCGCGAGTTTGCGAGTTCGCGGAGTTTGCGAAGTTCAAGAGTTCAAATGTTCAATAGTTTAAGAGTTG
>CBHWDR010000303.1:0-4853 GCA_966112575.1 uncultured Chitinophagales bacterium | reverse complement strand
TATGAGTTGCCTCAGGCCGGCGGGTGGAAGATGGCGCGGTGCGGCGCCGGGTAGGCGGAGATCAGCAGCGGGGGATAGCACGCGCGGGAAGGGGAGGCAGGTGGCAATTCGAGGCAGTGTTCAACCGGGCCGGCCACCGGTTCGGGGAGCCGGGTCCGCTGCTGGGATGCCGGTGCCTGGGCAGGCGATTCCTCGGAGCTGAGGGCTTTTCTCAGCTGGCATTTGCCCCTGCACCCGCTCTCCGGACGGGACCGGTTAACGCAACGCTGCTCGGCGATATACTTGCGATTCATGTCGAACCCTGCCAGGATCAGCCATTTGCTGAAACTCATGGTAAGCAACAGGAGGAGACATATAAACGCAGCGGTCCGTTTCATCAGGGAGCAAAACTAGATGCCGATGTCTGTTATTAAGGTGAACTAGGGCAGGCCTGTTCCTGATTTCGGTAAGCTTTTCGGTTGGGGAGTTGGGGAAAATTGGGTAAGAGGGGCAACAACCGTAAGGATTTTCCCGTACAGTGATCCGGAATCCTTGCACAATCGATTCATATGAATACGGTTATCTCAGCCTTTATTTCCGTTTTAAGAAAAGTTTGGCTGCCGGATTATCCACAATGTTTCAAAAGTGAAGCTCGGCGGAATGGTCTTTGTTCTCATTTTGGTACCTGTGTAAAAAGTTGAAGATGGAGAGTAAATTGGGTCAAATGGATCTGACCACCTTGAAAACGACATATGAAAGGGAAGCGGCCGCACTCCGGACCGCCCTGATCAATGGCGCAAGTTGGGATGATGTGAAGGAGCAACGCCTGCGGGTAACGCAACTGGCGATTGAAGTGCATCGGAAGATCCATGCCGGTTCCCCGAACCCGGCCGAACGGTCGATCCGTTCTCCTGAGTAGACCCTCGTCAATACCTTTCTATTTATTGCAGAATTCCAGCAGATGCATCACGGTAGCCTCCAGGTTGCTGTAATTGGGCGGCTTGGTGATCATGGTCGTGTTGTGCCGCTGGCAGAACATCCGGTCGAGCTCGCTTGCCGACGTGGTGAACACAACAATCGGGATGTGTTTGTAGCGCTCGCTGCGCTTGATCAGTGAAAGTGTTTCCTTCCCGTCGAGTACCGGCATGTTGATGTCGAGAATAATGAGGCAGGGGAGGTTGCCAGCTACATCGGCCTGCTGGAGATAGTCCATCGCTTCGCGGCCGTTCTCCACTTCTTCGATCGTGTACTTCTTATTATTGCGCACGAGGATGTCTCGCATCATCTGCAAATCATCCGCATCATCATCGGCCCACAGGATGGTGTTCATTTTCATTGGTTGGTAATGGATTCCGGTGCTTTCGGGAAAGCAGGAATGCGTCCAAAATTATCGCAAATGCGGCTGAAAGCCCTCTATGCTTAGTCCGGTTCTTCCTTTTGCCCGGTGAACGAGGCTTTTCTGAAGGTGTAGAAATGTTCGAAGCGGCCTAAGCGTAAATACGTAAATCCAGGTAAATAAGGGTTTGATTTAGTGGCTATAGAACAAACCATGATTCTCTTTGTTTGAGCCGCCATCTCAGGGTGTTAACCGAAAGGAAACCGGATTATTCCGGAATCCTGCGTCTCTTTGTCCGGCGGGGACCTTCCCTTATTCCATGCGATCCCCAAATGCTTATCTATGATGCCCATGCTTACCGGCTTACCGCTTGACGGCTTATTACAACAGGCTTTGTTCACCTTATCCGACGGCGTCGCGATCATCGATCCCGCTTACCACGTGATCTACATCAACCAGTCGGGGCAGGAGATCATCCGTCACCACCTGGGCATGCTGATCCATCCGGGCGACAACCTGTTGCAGGCGATCCGGGAAGACCGCCGGGAACATTCGGAAGCCCAGGTGCGCGCGGCCTTCGAAGGACGGACGGTGCAGCACCAAGCCAAATATGACTGCGCCGAATCCGATGCCTGGTTCGAATTCCATTTCTATCCCCTCCTTCAGGAAGATGGCAGCATTCCCTACATCTGCATCCGCGGCCGCAATATCACCGAAACCATCCTCCTGCAGAAAAGGCTGGAGAGCGAACGGATCGCCCAGCGCAACGCCATTCTGAAGGCAACGCTCGACGCCCAGGAAAAGCAGCGGAGCGAGATCGGCCGCGAGCTCCACGACAACGTAAATCAGGTGCTCACCACCGTGAAGCTGTACAATGAGATCTGCCTTAGCGAGCCGGAGCCCAACCGCAACATGCTCCTTCGTTCGGTGCAGCAGATCAATTATTGCATCGAGACCCTGCGCAACCTCTCGAAATCACTGGCTGCCCCCACGCAGGACGAAATGGGGATCAAGGAAAGCATCCGCGAACTGGCCGGCTCGGTCGATGCCACGCGGAAGATCGGTGTGCGTTTTTACTCCTACGGCGTACGGGAAGAGCTGGTGAGCGCTGAATTGCAGACGACCATTTACCGCATCGCCCAGGAGCAGCTGACCAACGTGCTCAAATATGCGCAGGCCGACAGCGTGGAGGTGATCCTGGTGGGCACGGCTTCAACCATTGCACTGAGCATCCAGGATAACGGGGCGGGCTTCGTCTTCCTGGAACGCCGCAACGGCGTGGGGATCACCAATATGATCAGTCGTACCGAGGCGTTCGGCGGCGAGATCGAGTTCATCACCTCCCCGGGTGAAGGCTGCCGGCTGATGGTGGAGTTCCCGCTCACGGGCAGCTGAACCTCCTTACAACATATGATGGAAAAACTTGGGATTGTGCGCAAGTGCTCTATATTTGAGTCGCTTCAATAGCCACATGCACCACCCTTACCTTGAACATCGAACAAAGCACAGTATTTGTGATAGCGCTTCCAGGAGGATGAGATCATGAAGTTGTTTGATTTTCAGCTACTGGAACAGCCCGAGCAGATCGCAGCTATATACGAGCACGGCGTGTACATCGGGAAACGCAAACTCGATGGAAGGCCGGCGCTGCTCTACCAGATCGGGCCGTTCTACGCCGAGGTGATCTACGTCACCTACCGCAGACATGTATTGAAGATCCGGGTTTCGGCTTCCACCGCCATCCTGGACCCGTATCTCGAACAGATCGATGTAGTGCCTCTAGTCTCATAAAAGCCACCGACTATGACCAAGCTGCCGCGACCAAAGAATATCGTTCTTTATGCCGACGACGACCCCGACGACCTCGAGCTCGTGCAGGACGCGTTCTTCCGTTATGCCCAGAACGTGGAGGTGGTGACCGCTGTTGATGGAAGTCATGCCCTGTCTTTCCTGCGCGACCTGGGGGAAGACGATCCCACGCCCTGCCTGATCATCCTGGATATCAACATGCCCGGGCTGAACGGCAAGGAAACCCTACGCCACCTGCGCACCATGAACCGCTACGAATCGGTGCCTGTGGTCCTGTTCACCACTTCTTCCATGCCTTCCGACCGCTCGTATGCAGAGCGGTACAATGCGGGCTTCGTGACCAAGCCGCTCGACATTGCGCAGATGGAGGTGATCACCGAGCTGTTCATCGATCACTGCACCGACGAGATCAAGAAGAATATCCGCCGCCATTTGGGTTGATTCCTTGAGCAAACTCAGGATGGTGGCTGACCCTTTGCCTCTGGTGCACACGCGATGATTCCGAACTTTGCCCGATGGTGAATTTGCCGGGCCTGCGGGCCGGAACGGACCTGGAGACGGTGAAGCGGAATACCCTGGCTTTCGCATTGTTCAATTTTTTCCTGGTCGGCTCCACCGGGCTCTTTCTGCGCTCCTTCCCATTTTTCCCGGTCCCTCCCCTCGAACATCATTACCTTCTGCACGGGCACTCGCATTTTGCCTTCGGTGGCTGGGTACTGCCCCTGCTGGCCTGGGCGATCATGCACTATTTTCCCGAACTCGCTTCGCGCATCCCCGTGCGGAGCTGGCAATGGGTAAGCGCCGGGTTGCACCTTTCTGCCTGGGGGATGCTGCTCAGCTTTCCCTTCCAGGGTTATGGGCCGGTGAGTATATTTTTCTCCACCGTTTCACTCGGAGGCAGCGCCTGGCTGGCCTACCTGCTGAACCGGGCCAGCAAAGGAAGCCGTGGGCAGCTGCCGGTGCGTTTCCTGCGGGCCGGTCTCTTCTACTTGCTGCTCTCGGCGCTGGGCCCTTTTGCCCTGGGGCCACTGATGGCCAGGGGGCTCGCCGGTAGTCCCTGGTATTTCGATGCGATCTATTTCTTCCTGCATTTCCAATACAACGGTTGGTTCGTTTTCGCCCTGCTGGCAGTGATCTATGTCCTCCTGGGCCCTGGGGCCAGGGGCGGACGAATGGTTTATTACTGCCTGCATGCAACCTGCCTGCCGGCTTTTTTCCTGTCGATGCTCTGGCACCGGCCGGGAGCCGGCTTTCATGTTGTAGGGGGACTTGCCGCATTGCTGCAGCTGGTGGGGTTGGTGTCCCTGGTTGCCGACCTACGCTCGGTTGCCTGCAGGGAGCCATGGAAGCGAAAGGTCTTTGGCCTCGCCTTGCTGGCCTTCGGCATCAAGCTCGGGTTGCAGCTGCTCAGCGCCTTTCCTTTTTTCGCGACGCTTGCCGCCAACCAGCGCAATTTCGTGATCGCCTACCTGCACCTGGTGTTGCTGGGTGTGATATCGCTCACGGGCCTGGGCCTGGCGGCCATGGCCTTCCCGCAGCTCCGGCGCCGCCTCCTGCGGTCGCTACCCCTTTTCCTTTTCGGGTTTATTTCCACCGAAGCTCTGCTCGTCCTCAGCGCACTGGGCGCCACGCTCGGCTTCAGCCTGCCCTATCGCGACCTGCTGCTCTTCATCTGCAGCATTCCGCTAGCGGTGTTTCTTTATCGCTGCTGGAGAAGCCTGGCAGATCG
>CBHWDR010000302.1:0-4859 GCA_966112575.1 uncultured Chitinophagales bacterium | reverse complement strand
GTGTGCATGCAGCAAAAACTATTCCCCGGTCCGGTAAAGGGCAAAAAAAATCCCGACGCGAAGTCGGGAAATTTTTTATTTGATTCTGTGGTGATTATTCAGCAACCACGTCGAAAGCAACTTCTGCATGCTGACCGTTGCCGAAATCGATGCTGGCTTTATAGGAGCCCAGCTCTTTTACGTCTTCGGGGATGCTGATCTTTCTGCGTTCGATCTCGTAGCCTTTCTGGTCGCGGATCGCACGGCTGATCTGGAGCGGGGTAACGCTGCCGAAGATCTTGCCGCTGGTGCCGGTCTTGGCGCCCACTTGCAGGGGCGACTCGTTCAGCTTGGCGATCACGGAGTTGATCTGGGCGAGCATCGCGGCTTCTTTCTTCTTGGCCACTTTCTGGCGCTCTTCCATCTGCTTGCGGTTGGAAGGATTCGCTTCTACAGCCAGTCCCTGGGGGATGAGGAAGTTGCGGGCATAACCGTTACGTACCTTCACCAGTTCGTTTCTGCCGCCCAGGTTGTCTACGTCTTTAATGAGAATGATGTCCATTGTCGTTTTTGTTTTTAGCCACTCCGCCGGTTGGCGGACTGTCCGTCCCCGCCAACCGGCAGGGAGTTAGGTTAAAGAGTCTATTTCAGAAGATCCGTCACGTAGGGCAGGAGGGCCATCTGGCGGGCTTTCTTCACGGCGTCGCTCACCTTGCGCTGGTATTTCAGCGAATTGCCGGTGATGCGGCGGGGAAGGAGCTTACCCTGCTCGTTCAGGAATTTTTTCAGGAACTCTACATCTTTATAGTCGATGTAGCGGATACCATACTTCTTGAAACGGCAGAATTTCTTCGGACGCTTCTCCTGCTTGATCGCAGTCAGGTATTTAATTTCGTTTGGACGTGCCATTATTGAGCCTCCTCTACTTTTTCAGTTCCGGTAGGTACGCCACTTCTCTTTTTCTGGTTGTACTCGACGGCGTATTTGTCGAGCTTGGTTACCATTTGACGGAGCACGCTCTCGTCGCGCAGAAGCTGGATCTTCAGCTTCTCATTGAAGTCGGATGACGCACGGAATTCAGCAACCCAGTACAAGCCTGTGGTTTTCTTCTGAATGGGGTACGCCAGTGATTTCAGTCCCCAGGCATTTTCGGATACCATCTCGCCACCGTTGTCGGTTACGAGGGAAGCGAATTTGCGCTGTGCCGCTTTGAACTCGTCATCGCTAAGCACCGGGGTAAAAATCACCATCAATTCGTAATTGTTCATTACCCTGTTTTTGTGATTAAAAAAAATTATGGAGCGCAAAGGTACGGCTCCGGGCGCAGATTCCATGAGGCGGAAAGCGGTTTTTTCCGGGCCGGGCTGTTAAAAGCGGGAAGGGGAGTGGACCCGTCCTGCAACCGTTTGTAACCCAAAGGGGTAGTTTTATTCGTAGATCTACGAGCCGGGGCTAAAGAATAACTCTTATCCGGCAAAAATTTCTGCGCCGGACGGCCGGGGCGGGTTGACAATGGCTACCGGATTGCCTAAGTTTGGTCTACCGACGAGCGCGAGGTCCGCCAGACGCCCGTTCTTAATCCTCCAACCCCATGACAAGCGCAGATTACCTCATTGACTTCAATGGGCGGAAGCCAGCCTTTACGGCCTTCTTTGTTTTGCCGCTTCCGCTGCTCCAGCTACTGACCCCCCATTTACTGAACGAGATCATGAACGGACAGGTAGACACCTTTGGCGACGACCGGGTGGCCCTGCATCTCCGTTTGTCCGAGGAAAAGAAATCCCTCGTTCAGGGCCTTGTGTCCCGCTGGGAGTCCGCCCTGGCCGGTAAAGCGGCCTGAGCCTTGTAATATCGTCTTTCAATCCGTACCCCTATAACGAAAAGAGGAGCCAAATGGCTCCTCTTTCTATTTCTACCGGTTGGCAGCTTATTGCTGTACCAGGAAGGTCTTCTGCAGTTGTACCGGTCCGGTCACCTGTACCGAGTACAGTCCGGAAGCCAGTGTGTCCACGGTGAGGCTTTCGCTGAGCGAGCCGCCGTTGTGGCTGATGGCCCGGGCCTGGAGCACCTGTCCGGCGGCGTTCACCAGGCGGATGCTGTACTTGCCGGCGGGGAGGCTGGTCAGCTGCACGCTGAGGTCCGCGCCCTTCGCCGGGTTGGGGTAGAGGTTGAGGGCGGCATTGCCGTTGCGGGTATTCACGCGGGCGATGGCGCTGTAGGTGATCTTTCCGGTGGTCTCGGTCGACTTCACGCGGTAGATGTTCTCACCGGCGAGCGGAGTGGCATCGGTCACCAGGTAATCGGCGCGACCGCCATTGTTGTGGGCAGGGGCCAGTTCGGCTACCTTGACGAAGTTGCGGCCATTGCCCGAGCGCTCGATCTCGTAACGCACCACGTCTTTCTCCGTCTGGTTGGTGAAGCTCACCCTGATGCCGCTGCCCTGCTGGGCCGCGCGGATGTTGGTGAAGGTGACGGGGAGGGGGGTGGTTTGGGGCGCGAGTGCAAGGCTTCTGAAGGTCATGTTCGCTGGTGCTGCACCAAGAACGGTTGCCGTTCCGGTCAAAATACCCGACTGGCCACTATTGTCTGTTAATGTAAAGAGGTTGTTGCCATTGGTGCCAAACAGTGTCACAGTGCTGCCGTTAACAATTGCTGCAACGCTTCTCAAGCTGTTACCGGTTACGGCAACATTGCCTTTAGCCTCCCAGTTACCGCTTACCAATGAATACTTTTGGAAACCTGTACCTGATCCGTCGTCTGCTACATATACGACATCCACGCCAGGGATGCTTGCGTCAAGGTCGACAAAGAAAAAGCCGTACGGGCTTCCAGTAGTCGGGAAGCTGGGCAAGTTGGTGATTGTTGCGCCGCTCGTGGTGGGAAGTCCGGTTCCTACTGTAGCGAGGCGAATTGAGCCGGAACCTGAAGTAATATAAAGTTGACCGTTGAATACTGCAGCACCTCGGATGTTAGATAGTGTTGTACTTACCTGGGTCGATGTTTTGGAACCAATTCCTGCATAACGAATTCCACTTGTGCTGCCGCCAGCCCAAAGGTCAGTCCCGTTTGCTCCTGCTACACTTCTAAATGCACCACCTACTGCTGCGTCATTCAAAGCTGTAGTTGTATCGAGCGTACCACCAACATTCATTACACCGATCATTCGATTTGCTGTAGTTGCACTACCCACGCTTCCTCCGATGCTGGCATCATATCCCGGGATCAGAAGAAACTTGCCATCACCCGAACGGCTCATAAAACCTTCAGTGCCCGTTGATCCGGATGCAGTAATAGCACGGACTCCGGAACCTGCGGTGTTCGGAAGCGCGATGCTTTGAACAATAATACCGGAAGGTGTGTATTCGTCTATGTAAACCTGGGCTGCCGTGGCCGCCAGTGCTGAACTGCCGTCACCGACTCGATAAACGGCAATGTTGCCAGGTGTAAAGGCTAAAACTGTATTTGGCGTGACAGTTCCAGTTACGGCAACATTTTGCGTAGTTGCGCCGGTAGCTGCAATGGTTACATTACCGCCCAGCGTACCTGCCAGTGCTTGGGACTTGATACGCACGTAAATTGTTTGCGAGGCAATTGACCCTGCCGCTGGGGAGATGCTCACCGATGCACTGAACACATTGTTGTCGGTCGAAACTTCATAGCCCGAAGGAGCTGACACAATCGCATTTGTGTTTAATCCCGAGCCGGAGAAGGTAAAGTTTTGCGAAGCTGAAGAAGTGCCCTGGTTAGTGGCAAAGCCAGTCAGGGATGCAGGATTAGGTGCATTGAGGATCGGAGCTGTTGTAACCGTGCCGCTCACCGCTACATTCTGGCTTGTTGCACCGGCGGCTGTAACAGTAACGTTACCAGAAGGACTGCCAACTGGTGCCGATGATTTTATCCGAACATAAACGGTAGTTCCGGCAATAGTACCGGAAGCAGGCGTGATGGAAACGGAGGTTCCGTAGCCAGATCCAGACGATAAGGAAACCTCAAAATCGGTCGGCGCCGTAACCGTAGCATTCCCAGTGAGATTGCTGCCGGTCACAACAAAAGATTGTTGTGCAGATGCAGTACCTGTCGTTGTGTTGAATCCGCTAAGCGTCGGTGTGCTTACACCTAAGGTGGCAGCTACAGTTACTGATCCGCTTAAGCTAACAGAAGGGCTGGGAGAAACACCCGTGCTGCTGAGCGTGAGTGTGCCCGAATAAGGGCTGCCCGCAATGGTGAGGCCGGCGACCAGGCGAACGTAAACCGCCTGTGAAACATTCCCGCCGCTTTGCGTTAAGGTCAATGCTGTAGTCTGAAAGGGGCCGGCAGCCGAAGTCGAGATTTCAAAATTGCTGTTTGATGGGGTTACCGTTACATCTGAGGTCAGGTTGAGACCCGTTACAGTAAAGTTCTGTGTCGCAGAAGGCCCTGCCGCCTCCACGTACGTGAAGCCAGTTTGCGAGGTTACCCCACCGGTAGTTATTGTTGGGTTGACTGAAACCTGCGGTGTAACTGAAAAGTTGTCTATGGCCAAACCAGGAGATGTTGATCCAGATTTTGTCCATCTAAACCAAATTTCAGATCCATTAGCAACTGCGACAGTAATCGTGTTAGAAATCGATGCTTGGTTAGCTGCTAAGTTACCATCGAGCGCTCCAGCAGTAGCACTTGTCTTAGGTGCAGTAAAGTCTAAAGATGTAACTGCAGTCCAAGTACCTGTTGTTAGACTGGTAGCATTTGTTGAATATTCAAATACTAGCTTTTGTGCGTTTGCAGTTTGTCTCCATTGTTCACCAGTATAACTCAAATTGAAAGACGATACAGTGCTACCGGTTCCATTGATCATGCGAATTCCAAATACAGGAGTGGCTGATCCACTACTAATCGCACCA
>CBHWDR010000301.1:0-4859 GCA_966112575.1 uncultured Chitinophagales bacterium | reverse complement strand
ACCATTTCTTCCCGTGTCCGTTGATCAGGCCACGCCCTGTAATGGTGATGTTCTCCGCCTTGTAGGCATAGAAGAGCGGTGAAAAGCTTTTCACGTCCACGCCTTCGTAGCGGCTTTCCACGAAGGGCAGGTAATGATCGAAATTATCGGAGAAATGCAGCTCGGCGCCGGCATCGATCAGGATGGTGATATTGCTCTTCAGGTGGATGGGGCCCGTGAGATATTTGCCGGCCGGAAAATAGACCGTGCCGCCCCCTTTTTTCACCGCTGCACCGATGGCGTCGGAGATCGCCTTGGTGCACAGCTTCGTGCTGTCGTTTTTCGCCCCGTAAGCGAGCACATTGAAATACGATTGAGCGCGGGCACCAATGGCCACCAGGAGCAGGATAAATAGAACAAAACGTTTGATGCGCATCAGTTGTTGAGTTTAACGGTCACCGGTTTCAGCCGGGCACCGGAATAGATCAGCTGTCCATCCGCATAGATACGAAGGCCTTTTCCGCTCTGGTACCGGCTGCCGTCCTTATCCCACACGATCCGCAGCTGGCGGCCGTGGTAGTTGACTTTATCGAGAAAAAAATAATCCCATTTGCCCTTCGGCACCAGGGGATGCAGTTCGAGTATATCGTCTTTTCTCGGCTTGAGTCCCACCAGGTCGCTGATCACCAGGTCGGCAAAGGTGGAGTGATTGTAGTATGAGCTGCGCGGATTGTCGCCCTTGAGCCATTCGCCGGTCTTATGATCCTGGTATTCGCCCAGGTAAGGGAGCCCGCGCTTCTGGTGCGACCAGGCGTATTTATACAGCTCATCATAAAATACCCACGCATTCATCTTGCCCTTGTTCTTATAATTGTTCAACAAGTTGGAAAGACCTTTCAGGCTTTGCGCGGTAGCGTATGGCCAAACGGCGCCATCCCATTCGCAGCCATGTCCCGATCCATGCGTACGGAATCCCGGATGGCGCTGCTCGGCCGTGGTGATGCCCCAGGGTGCGCGGAAACCCGCGGTGTCGAGGAGCTGATCCCACTGCCTTGCAAACTCTTTTTTATCCGGCGGCAGGTTGAAGTACCAGGGAATGAAGCCCAGCTCTTCGCGGGCGTCTTCGATCCTTCCGTTCGCATGACGCACTTTGAAAAAATGCTCTTCGCTATCCCAGAGGCTGTCGCGTACAAGCTTGTTCAGGCGCACCAGGTCGCCGGTATAGCGCCAGGTAAGCGTGTCGATGCGAAGCAGCGAAGCCATGGAGGACATCGCCCAGGCATTGCCATACATGTAGGAGTTGATCGTGGGACGGCGGTTCTGCTCTTTTCGTCCGCCCGAGATCGACTCTTCCATGGCATCGCGCACATCGAACTGCCAGAACAAACCGGAAGCGAGACGCCGGTCCTTTTCCCAGGCGCGGTAGTCGGCATCGAGCAGGCCGATATTGTCGCGGAGGAAGGCAGTGTCGCGGTTGACCAGGAAACGCTGATAGACCGCATACTGCAGCCAGGAGGAGAAGGCCCGCAGGTGCGGCTTGGGGGTCTTTGGATCGACCTTGAGCCAGAAGTTGAGGTATTCGTTCAGGTAGCGATCATCGCGCAGCCAGCGCAGCTCCATGATGTGGTGCCCCAGGGCGCTGCTGACGGTGTTGTACTTACCGGCATGGTTGACGGGGGTGATGAACTCGGTGAATACAAACCCATCCGGCGTAAGCTTGAGGTGTTTGCGGAGCGCCCACCAGCGGTAGTAGTAAATACGGTTGAGCAGGGTGTCGGGCGAATCGAACAGGGGCACGGACTCCTGCAGCCAGGACTGGGCTTGAGCGTTCGGGATGAAGTTCACGGCGTACTCCGAGTCGACGGCGTTGAACCATTGTACATACCTGCCCAGCTGCTCCCTACCCGCCTGCCCAATGCGGTCCTGCGACGAGGCCACTAAGAAGCCGAAAAGCATAAGTGCCAGGAAAGTATATCGAAAGCGTTTCTTCATATTATTCAAATAACCAGTCGAGTTCTTTTTTCACGCCGCCCGTTTGCAGGCCGGCATCGTATTTCGGAAACGGCGCCGCATCCTCCACGAAACCGAGCACCAGGCAAATGCCTTTCGGTAAACGCAGGGTGTTCGCCCCGGCGCCAAAGCTGAAGGTATGAATGCTCACCGGCGGCAGTCCCGAGATCAGCAGCCCGCTCCGGATCCGGGCTTCCGCCTGTCCCCGGTCGTTGGCCGTTGCATCCGTCTCCAGCTGTGGTGGCTGGAGGTAGCGCTTATCGGTGGAATTAAAATAGCCGACCAGAACTTTAACGGGCTTTTCATTGCGGAAACTGATCGACGTACCATGCTCCGCCTGCCGGAACATGGGCAGCTTCAAACCGTTGAGCCCATTCAGCTCTTCCGCGAAATCTTTGATATACGTGGCCGTATCGGCAAACAGTTCCTTTCCGGTTGTGATCATGTACCGGTCGATATTTTCATCGACCTGTACCACTGCGTTCTGCAGGCGCGGACGCAGGGGCGCAGCGGCAGCCGTCGGTACCTGTAGGGAATCGACCCGTCGACGAAAGGTATTGAGTTCCTGCTGGTAAAAGGGAAGCAGTTCTTCCCAGGTCTTGTTCTTTCCGTCATTACCACCGATCGGGATCTTACGCTGCTGCGTCTGCATGCTGTTGGCATAGAGGTAGGCGTCTTTGGTCAGGGTGACCAATCGCCGGTAATGCCCCAGGCTTTTCTCGAGGTGCGCATCGGCTTTCTTCAGGTCGCGGATATCATTGGAGAATTTATAGCGCAGGACCCAGATGGCCGCTGCGGCTTTGTCGGCAAAGCAATTCGCCAGGGCTTCGTAGCAAGCTACGTCATTTCGGATCCGCTCAAACTCTTCCGTATTTTTTGTTGGCTTCAGTCCGGCCAGGGCCATAGCTGCTTTCCGGCCATGTGCGCGCACTTCATTGGCCACCTGCAAAGGCGTTTCACCCCTATGCTTCACGCCCTTCCATTCTTTTTCGGCATACTCGGTCAGCATTTCGCCTTCCGGGCCTTCCGAATTATAGAGCAGGGTGAACAGGCCATAACGGTAGGGGTTGACCAGCTGGGTCATGAACATGCCAAGGGTAAGCGTCTGCCGGTTGCCGTCGGTAATGCCGAAGCGGCGCAGCAGCTTGGGTGCGATCTCGCCGGTTTCTTCATATGCAGCGAGGACGCGGCTGCCGGAGCCTTTTGGCAGTCCGAATTGCTGCTCGAGCGCTGCCGCCCAATACGATTTCTCTGATTCCCGTTTCCGGTCAGCATTCCAGGCATAACGCGCCCAGGCTTTGTACCAGATCCAGTCGCGCTCGATCTGCAACAGGCGCTTATTCGTTTTATCAGCCGAATAGGGCCAGTCCCAGTATGAGGCCTGCGGGTAAAGATGCAGGCCGTTTCCCTGGTGCACTTCATGCATGGCCTGCACCGACTTCTGGATGAAGTCGGGCGACCCGTAACGGAAGGGCTCCAGGTTGGCGAGGATGTGCACATTCTCGATCTGCACCGAATTGAGCGAAGCGAGCTTGCGGTGCAGTTCGGCCCAGGGCCCGCGGGGTGTATAGGTGGTGAGGGCCTCGCCGTTGTACTTGGCTTCGGTATAGAGATTGCCGTACAGCGATTTCGAAGCTTCGATCACGCCGGGTGCATCGGTATCGTGTGCCCGCAGGATGATCGGCGGCTCCACCGTTGTGCCCAGTGCGGCCAACCCGTCTTTGACCCCGGGGATGATGGTTTTGGTGAACCAGTCAATATCGTCCTGCCCCACCCCTTCCATGGCTTCACCGAGTGCGACCATCAGTCCAACGTTGGGATACTTCGCCACAAAAGCCGCGATGCTCTTTCGCGTGTAATCAGCGATCACGGGAACGATGGGCCGGTTGCGGTCCTGCGTGGCGATGCCATGCTTTTCAGCAAAGGGCTTCGAAACAATGATATTGTAGAACATCTGGATCACCCAGATCCCGCGCTTGTCGGCCTCACGGGTGAGGAAGGAATAGATCTCTTCGTTTTTACGGAACGTGGCATCGTCCACTTCTACCGCATAGGGATAGTCCTTCAGCTTCACCAGGGAAGCGAACGGATGTCCGTTCCAGAGGTAGAGGGAATTCATCCGGTTTTCCACCATGGAGTCCAGTACCTGCAGCCAGAGCTGCTTGTTGTAGAACCAGGGAAAGGTGGCTTCGGTGATGGGATATTCGTACACATGGCGACCGGGCAGGTAGGTCGGCTTCTGCAGGCCGATGCAGGCGCCCCGCAGCACCATTTGCGGCGCATCGGCGAGTGCGTATCGTTGCTGCAATCCGCCGTCGCGCCGAACGCAAGCCGCAAGCTCCAGGCAACCATACAGGGCACCTGACGCATCGGCGCCGGCTACAAAGAGCTCCTTCTTGCTTCGATTTCGGATGGAATAGCCTTCCTTCTTCATTCCACCATTTCCATCAGCAACATCAACCTGGATGCGCGTACGATTCCCTTGCGTTGCCGATCCATAAACACGGCGCACTTTGTAGCCCTTGTCTTTCAACGCTTGTACGAGTTGAGCGGCACCATAATCCAGGCGGGGCGCCGGGTCGCGGGCAGATACCACCAACACGGAATCCGATTTCGGGATCAGCTGCGCCTGTCCAACGAAGCTCAACAAGGAAAGAAAAGCGCTGAAAAAAAGCCATCGTTTACACATGGAAAGGGTGCTTTAAACGTCAAGCGCCAACGAAGGCGCAGCGGTATAATACTGCAGGCGGATCAGGGAATTCGGGAGGGGCTCTGCGTTCCAGGACTTATGCAGGGCCAGGGCTGCGCCCAGGGCCGTTGCCTGTGCCATCGAGGCGGCGAAGATCTCCAGGTGTGGGTAAGCCGCGGCG
>CBHWDR010000300.1:0-4867 GCA_966112575.1 uncultured Chitinophagales bacterium | reverse complement strand
GCGTACTGGCGAACGCCAGGCGGCTGAGCCTCGTGCTTCGAAACAACCCGGGACCAGATTCCGCAACGATCAGCCGGCTCATTCAGAGTAACGACAGCCTGGACCAGTCGATCCAACCCTTAATTGTCGGTCTGGAAGCAGACAAGGATTTTGCCCTGCTGAAAGCCTTCCAGACATTCCGGCTGCTGTACCGAACCGCCGATAACCGGGTGCTGATGACCCGCTACCAATTCAACCATCTGGCCGCTCAGGAGCACTATCCGCATGTGTTCCGGCCAATGGAACCGCCGCCACGGGTAGAGTTTAAGCAATAGACCCCTGGTGAATAGTGCAAAAAGGAACCGTTGAGATTTTGACTTTTTACTTTTGACTTTTCACCCGCTCATACAACATATGGATCAACCCATCCGCCAGCCCGATCTTAGGAACCATGATCTCTTCGGCATCGGCCCACCGCATCACGTTGATGTAGATCAGCAGGGCCGGCACGATCACGTCGGCCCGGTCTTCCCTTAATTTGTACAGCGTCATGCGCTGCGAGAGCGAGATCGAGGAAAACTCTTTATA
This sequence comes from uncultured Chitinophagales bacterium, assembly GCA_966112575.1. Lineage (GTDB taxonomy): Bacteria > Bacteroidota > Bacteroidia > Chitinophagales > Chitinophagaceae > Flavisolibacter. Next base: position 4,300 of record CBHWDR010000300.1, on the reverse strand, counting down.
ATAATTGCGGAGCAGCTCCTGGGTGAGGGGCTTGCCATCCTTTCGTTTTGAAAGGGAAAAGATCTTGTTGATATTGCCGCCCGAGCCGATCGCAGTGATATGATGCAGGCCCTGGGTGCGCTGCCGGATGAAATCGCGCATCTCGTTCCAGTGCCCCTCGTTCACCTGGTTCTTCAGGAGCCGGATGGTACCGATGTTGAACGACTGCTTTGCCTCCAGCTTGCCATCACTGAAAAAAGTGAGCTCGGTACTGCCCCCGCCCACGTCGATATAGAGATAGGACTCCTGGGCACTCATGTTCTCGGCCACATGGTTCTCGTAAATATAGGTGGCCTCTTCTTCCCCGGAGATCACCCGGATGTTGATGCCGGTTTTCTCCTTCACCCGCGCCAGGATCGCCTGCGCATTGGCCGCATCGCGCATGGCCGAAGTGGCCGCCGTGATGAGATGCTCCACTCCGTAAACATCCAGCAGCAGCTGGTACGACTGGATGGTCTTGATGAACATCTCCGCCTTTGCCTCCGAGATCGCGCCCGTTTCAAATACGTCGAAGCCGAGCCGCAGGGGCACGCGCACGAGGGAAAGCTTCACGAACTCGGGCTTGCCACCCGGACCGGGTTGCACATCGTTGATCAGGAGGCGCGCGGCGTTCGAACCGATATCAATGGCTGCCAGTTTCAAGCGGTGCAGGTATTTTGTTTAGTAAATAGTTATAGGTCTCGATCTGCGAGCGGATCTGTACGCCATCGGCTCCCACATAAGCGTTCATCAGGTCGCTGGTGAGCCTCCGCGCCTTCACGTTGTCGTGCAGCTGTATGTTGAGAATAGATTTCAATTCGCTTTTGATCCGTTCATCGAAGATAGGGCAGGAGGCCTCTACCCGGTGATCAAGGTTGCGCACCATCCAGTCGGCCGATGAAATAAAGACTTTCTCCTTGCCCGCATTGTGAAAGATCCAGACCCGCGAGTGCTCCAGGTATTCGTCAACGATGCTCACCGCCTTGATCCGTCCGCCGTATTGCGGATCGTCGGTCACCATGCAGAAGATGCCGCGGATGATCAGGTTGATCTCCACGCCGGCCTTGGCCGCGTTGTATAATTCACCGATCAGCTCTTCATCGGAGAGGGAGTTCATTTTCGCAATGATGCGTGCCGGCTTGCCCCGGCTGAAGTTCTTGGCTTCGTTGCGGATGAGCCGCACCAGCTCCCTGCGGGCAAAGCCAGGGCTGGGCAACAGGGCGGAGCAGGCTTTCAGGAAATGCGTGCCCGTCTTATGATGCTCGATGTAGTTGAAGATCCGGTTCACATCCGCCATGATGTTCCGGTTGGAGGTCAGCAGGCAGTGGTCGGCATAGATCCGCGCCGTATCCTCATTGAGGTTGCCCGTACTCACGAATCCGTATTGCACGATCCGGTCGGCCAGCCGCTTCCGGATCACGCAGATCTTCGCATGTACCTTCATGTTCGGGATGCCGATCAGCACTTTCACGCCTTCTTCCTCCAGGCGTTCCTTCCAGGCCAGGTTGGCTTCTTCATCAAATCGGGCGCGCAGCTCCAGCATGGCTGTTACCTGCTTGCCGTTGCGCACGGCATTGATCAGTGCATTGACCACTTTCGACTGCTTCGCCATCCGGTAGCAGGTGACCTTGATCGAGGTCACGTCCGGGTCGATCGCCGCCTCGCGCAGCAGGTCGATCACCGGGTTGTACGAATGATAGGGGAAATGCAGCATGATATCCTTCTGCATGATCATATCCGTTACCCGGTGTTCGAGCAGGTCGGGATGGTCGATCGGCTTGCGCCGTTTTGCTTCCGTGCCAAAGACCTGCTTCGGGAAATCCATGAACTCACGGTAATTGTGGATCCGTCCACCCGGGATGATATTGTCGCGCTTCGAAAGATTGAATTTACGGATGAGGAATTCCAGCAGGCCTGAGTCCATTTCCTTGTCGTAGATGAAGCGCACCGGCTTGCCCTTGCGGCGATTCTTCAGGCCTTTTTCGATCTTTTGGATCAGGTTGGTGGAAATATCATTGTCGATGTCGATCTCCGCATCCTTGGTCACTTTGAATACGCTCGAATGATACTGGTCGTAGCCGAAATATGAGAAGATCTCCGGCAGGTTGAACCGGATCACATCTTCTAAGAGCATAATATGATGCTCACCCTCGGGAGAAGGGAGGATCACGAACCGGCTCTGCACCCTGGTGGGCACCTCGATGATCGCATACATGCGCTTCAGCGCACTCTCGCGCTTCGACATCACCACCGCCAGGTAGATCGACTTGTCGCGCAGGAAGGGCAATTCCGGAATGCTTTCGATCATCAGCGGGATCACGTTCGGACTTACTTCATCGTCGTAAAGCCGGGTGACGAAGTCCTTCTGCTCCTCATTGAGGTCTTCTTCGGTTTTGATGAAGATGCGGTTCTGCTCCATCTCCGCCACAATGCCCTCCCAGATCCGGTTGAACTCGTTCTGCTGGTTGAGCACCGTCATATGGATCTCGTCGATGATCCGCTCGGGATTGTGCTCCAGGTGCATTTTGGCCTTGGCGCCGTACTGGATCATGCGCTTGAGCGTGGCAACGCGCACGCGGAAGAACTCATCGAGGTTGTTGGAAAATATCCCCAGAAAACGGATGCGCTCGCGCAGCGGTACCGATGGGTCCGCTGCTTCCTGGAGTACACGCCCATTGAAAGAAAGCCAGCTGATATCGCGGGGAATGATCTTGCGTTTCGGTGCCATTCGTGGAATTTACGTCTCTGGCTTGAGCTATGCAATATCCGTGCGCAGCTCAGTTCCCTTGCAGTTTCCGGATAATGCCGGTGGTCGACCGCCCCTCAACGATCGGGTTGATCACCACCCGGCCGCCCCAGCCCAATACATCCGAAGCACCGGCAATATCCTCCACCTTGTAGTCGCCACCCTTCACCAGCACATCAGGCCGCAGGGCCTGGATCAGCTGTAGCGGCGTGGGCTCGGCAAAGAGCACCACGGCATCTACCGGCGCCAGCGCTGCCAGGAGCAGTGCCCGGTCTTCCTCACCGTTCACCGGGCGACCAGGGCCTTTGAGTCCGCGCACCGACGAATCCGCGTTCAGGCCCACGACCAGCACGTCGGCTTCCGCCGCGGCCTGGGTGAGGGAAGCGATATGGCCCGCATGCATAATATCGAAGCAGCCGTTGGTGAATGCGATCGTCTTGCCTTTCAGGCGCCAGCGCTCCGCCATGCGGAGGAGCTCAGGTAGCTGCAGGATCTTCGCCGGGATGGAGTTCGCTGTTCTCAAGCTGACGTTTTTTATTATAATAGGAGAATAAGGCAAAGAAGACCACCCCGCCCAGCACGATGATGAGGGTCTGAACCGACCAGAGCAGCCATCCAAGTGCATTGCCGATCGTTTTCGGGTCGAGACCGTACCAGCCCATGAGCTTGGCCACCAGCAGGGGATAGGCGCCGATGCCCCCGGGCGTGATGATCATGCCCACACTGCCCACCGCCAGGGTGGTTAGCCCCCCGCCCAGTCCCAGGTGTGCCGTCTCGCGAAGCGCGTAGATGCCCACGGTGGTGGCGCCCAGGTAACAGGCCCAGATGAAGATGGTATGAAAGAGGAACCAGCCTTTATGCTTGATCAGCCGGATGGAGCTGAGCCCGTGCCCGATGCCTTTGAGTACTTCCCGCACCTTGCCCACGGCATCGATATGCCCGAAGCGCTTCAGCAGGAAATAGGCGATGCCGGCAACAGCTACGATCCCGCCAAGGATGAGCAGGAGCTTGCGCATGGACGTGTGGCCCGAATTATCGCGGAAGATCGATTCCACTTTGTTCACCACGTGCTCGCCGATGATCTCGTATTCGAAGATCAGCGAAGCGATAAAGACCGTGAGCAGGCAGATTACATCCACTGCCCGTTCCATCACGATGGTACCTACAAGGCGGTCGGCCCGGACCTTTTCATAACGGGAGAGGAGGGTGCATTTCACCACTTCACCCAGCCGCGGCACGCCGGCATTAACGAGGTAACCGATCATGACGGCCGCAAAGGTGTTGAAGGTGGAGGGATGATAACCGAGCGGTTCCATCAGGATCTTCCAGCGTACGGCCCGGCTCCAGTGGGCAATGAGCAGCAGCAGGAGGGCCGGTACGATCAGCCAGTGCCGGGCCTGCCGGAGCGAGTTCTTGATATCCATCCATTGCTCCTGGTGGATATCCTTCACCGTTAGCCATACGAACAGCAAGCCAAGCCCGAGGAAAAAAAGGTACTGGAATATGGTGAGCACACGTTTCTTCATGCAGGCCGAA
>CBHWDR010000299.1:0-4877 GCA_966112575.1 uncultured Chitinophagales bacterium | reverse complement strand
GCCCTGGACGGCTTGGTCGCGATCCGGCTCTTCTTCTTTTTGAGCGCCCCGGCCACGAGTTCTTCGAGTTTGCGGACGGCATCTTCGCGGTTTTCCAGCTGGGTGCGGAAGGCCTGCGAGCGCACGATCAGCTGACCTTCCCGGTTGATGCGGTTCTGCAATTTGTCGAGTACCCGCGCTTTTTGCTCCTCGCTGAGCAGGGCCGAATGGGCAACGTGAAAATAGGCGATGACGGCGGTTTCCACCTTGTTCACGTTCTGCCCGCCCTTGCCTCCGCTGCGGGTGGTCTGTAACTCGATCTCGGCTCGTAGGTCCATGGCACGAATTAAGACGAATTCCCCGAATTTTAGCGCATGCGCGTACTAATTCAACGGGTGACCCATGCTTCGGTAAGGGTGGACGGAGCGGTGACCGGCAAGATCGGCCCGGGGCTGCTGGTGCTCATGGGCGTGGAAGATGCCGATACCGAGGCGGACGTTCAGTGGCTCAGCAGCAAGATCGTCAACCTCCGCATCTTCCCTGATACCGACGGGGTGATGAACCGTTCGGTGCTCGAAACAGGTGGCGAAGTGCTGCTGGTGAGCCAGTTCACCCTGCATGCTTCCACAAAAAAAGGCAATCGCCCAAGCTATATCCGCGCCAGCAAGCCCGATGTGGCTATCCCGATGTATGAAGCGATGATTCGCCAGTTGGAGACGGATCTCGGCAAACCGGTCGCGACCGGCATCTTTGGCGCCGATATGAAGGTGGAGCTGCTCAACGATGGACCGGTGACGATCTGGATGGATAGTAAGGCTAGGGAGTAGGGAGTGGGTATTAGGTATTAGGTATTAGGGTATTAGGTATTAGGGTAATGGGGATTGGGGTATTGGGTATTTCCGCCTTTGCGGGGCTTCGGCGGACGGAGGGGGTAATGGGAGAATGAATGACGATGATCAGGTGGGGAGAAGCGCAAGGGTCGTTTCTTTGCGGGATGGAAGTGCGTAGGGATATCGAGCGCCGGGAAGACCTGGTGCACCTGTTGGAAGTATTCTATGACCGGGCGCTGGCCGATCCCCTGGTCGGGCATTTTTTCACCACCGTGATCCCGCTCGACATGCGCACCCATATTCCCGTCATCGCGGATTTCTGGGAGTCCGTGCTTCTCGACGGCCGGGGTTATCGCAAGAACGTGATGGAAGTCCACCGCAACCTGCACGCCCGCTCTTCGATCCGCAAGGAGCACCTCGACCGCTGGGTGGATCTCTTCACCGACACCGTAGATGAGCTCTTCCTCGGCAACCGTGCCGAGCTGGCCAAGCAACGCGGCCGCTCCATCGCCACGATGATGGACATCAAGCTGAATCACTCGGGCTTGGGTTGACCGTTATTTTCTTTCCGATTCGTGGGTTATTACACGAATCAAAGCGAATTACACCAATTAGTTTAGTGTTGTCGGTCTTAACGCCGACGGTCAGGTATATGACTGGTGAATTATTGTTTGGGAGTGAATGTTATCGGATTATAGGGATTTGCATGGAAGTTCATCGGCAGCTGGGCCCTGGGTTTCGCGAGGCTGTCTATAAGGATGCTCTGGAGATCGAGTTCGGCATTCATGGCATTCCGTTTATGCGTGAATTTGCATTTCCAGTAGTCTACAAGGGCAAGCCGATGCGCCGTAAATATCCCTGTGATTTCCTTGTTTTCGATGAAATCATTCTTGAGCTAAAGGCCGCTACGGCTTTAGTCCCTGAACACGAAGCGCAGGTGATCAACTACCTGAGATCCGCCAATAAAAAGCTCGGCCTGCTGATCAACTTCGGTACCATGTCTTTGCAATTCAAACGCCTGATCAATTAGAACTCCCTGATCGTGATTCGGGAAATCGCTGATACGGGAATATAAAAAGCCGAATGATAAGAATTCGGGTAATTCGCTTTAATTCGTGTGATCACTATGACAATAAAAGAAGCCCAGTCCCAGGTCGACAGCTGGATCAACACTACCGGCGTCCGGTATTTCAGTGAACTCACGAATATGGCCATCCTCACCGAGGAAGTGGGGGAGGTGGCCCGCCTGATGAGCCGCACCTACGGCGATCAGTCGTTCAAGAAATCGGATGAAGGCAAGGAGCTCTCCGATGAGCTGGCCGATGTGCTCTGGGTGCTGATCTGCATTGCCAACCAGACCGGCGTGGACCTTACCGAAGCCCTGCAGAAGAATTTCGAGAAGAAAAATATCCGCGACGCCGACCGGCACCAGCAAAATGAGAAGCTGCGCTGAGCGAAGCGCATCACTCGATCACCTGCTCGAGGTGCACCAGTCTTCCTTCGCGGGTAATTCCTTCCAATACCACCCGCAGCCGCTTCGCCCCGGAAGTATTGATGAAGGAATAGGTTAGTTCTTTACCCCAGTCCACACTCAGTTCCGGCTGCCAGACCAGGGTGGTGCGCAGGGCCGCGGCACCGGCTGATTCACCCGGCGTGAACAGGGCCGTGGGCGTGTATCCGATCCATTTGAACGAACGCAGGTTGGTCTTCCAGCCGGCGCCCATATCCTCGGGCTTCTTCGTATAGATCGCGATCACCGGGGCAATGCCCGTAGCCAGCGGGAAATAACCCGGCTGGAAGTATTTCACCAGCGCAATATTGGCCATTGGTATGGAAGCGATCAGGCGGGTATCGTTCTGCTGCACTTCGTCGAGGAAGAGCACCACGGGCAGCACACCACCGGTAATCGAGACCGCACGGTTGGAACGGATATCGTAATCCAGCCCGCTGCGCCGCACGATGCGGATGCCAGAGATGCGGCTCTGCATACAGTCGAAGATGTTGCCGATCGGCGGACAGATCGGGTCATTGATAAAATCGTAAACCTTGACCATGGACATATTGCTGAACGCCCCGGTTGTGTAGCGTTTGCTGAGGGTTTCGGAGGGTTTCGTCCGCCGCGTGCGGATGAAGATCTCCTCCATCCGCTGACCGGCTGCCACCGAGGCGCGCAGGTCTTCATAATTGCGTTTCGCACGCGCGACGGCCTGCTCCTTCGTGAAGGCCGACAGGTCGAAGCCAGCATAAAGGCCCTCGGGAAGGCCTTCGGGTCCTTTCCAAACCTGGGCCGAGTCTACCAGGAGCTCCGCGTTGCCGGTATTGCTGGCCTGGTAAAAAACGGTTACGGTATCATCGGCGATGAGATTTTCGAGGCGAAACCGGCCATCTGCGTCAATAGGCGCGGAAAGCAGTTCCTGCGTGGAATCTTTTTGCACCACCATGAAGCTGATCTCGTTCCACTGCTTCTTTTTCTTTTTTGCGGTTACCGTGCCGGTGATGTTGATATAGGCCTCGTCTTTCAAGTTGCCCGCCTGACCGGTTTTCGGCCGGGGCAACAAGGTCCCTTCGGGCACCGAAGCGCCGTTCAGCTGCGCGGCATCCAGGGCATGCGCATGGCCGGTAAGGAGTCCTGACAGGATGTTGGGACGAAGGGGTAGGGTCAGTTCCCGATCCGCATCGGTCACTGAAAGCGAAAAGCTGCCTTCCAGGCTGTCGGCGAAAGCGAAACTGAGGGCTATGCGTCCACCGGCCCGCTTTTCCAACGTGTCGGCCTTCAGGCTCACCTGTATTTGTTCATCGGTCTTCAGAACGAGGCTGGAGGTTTCTTCGAGTACGGCTCCGCCTTCATCGGTCAGTTGGAATTCGATGCGGCCGGAGTTCAGTTTGTCGAGCGGCACCCGTCCCGCCTGCGGCTCCGTGCGGTCTTTCCGCAGGGCCTGTCGGAAGATGACCACACCATCCTGCACGCCCTGTACCCAGGCTGCTTTCGGGAACCGGCTGCCATCGGCATAGAATACCTTGCCTTTGTCGGAATTCATCACGCGGATGGCATTGTTCCCCGTGGCCGGTCGGCCCGGGAGCACTGCTCCCCAATTGGGGCTTCCGTCTTTTTCAGGATTGAGCACGGGAATCACCTGGTATCCGAGTTCCGCAGGGCGCAACTCATCGGCAGGTAATAGGCTGCGCACCAGGTAAACGCCTGCTTCGCCGTCGGCCGGCAGCACCAGCTCGCCCAGTCCCATTCCGGCGATCAGCGGACGACGTACCCGGGCAAGGAGCCTGCCCTGGGGAGCGAAAAATTCGAGCAACAGGTTGCGGGTGCGCATATCGGGCAGGGGGCCGGAGCGCACATAAGCCTTGAACCAGATCGTGTCACCCGCCACATAGGCGGACTTGTCGGTGTGCAGGTAGACCATCCGGGAAGAAGAATCGGACTGGGCAAGAACAACCTGTGTGGAGAAGAGGAAGCAAAGGAGCAGCAGCCGGTACATGAAAACGGGTTTTAATTAAAGATAAAGGCCGTGATGGCTGCAGCCATGGGTTTTTTCCCTTGGAAATCTGGCGGCTAATTTGTATCGGTTCAGCAAAGTAGCGGCATGAAGAAGTTTTCGTTCAAGTTGGTAGGACAGGCATTGAAAGGTGCATTCAAAGGATTCGGAGAAGATAAGGTGACCAAACTCAGCGCTTCGCTGGCTTATTATACCATCTTCTCCCTGGCACCGCTGATGTTGCTGATCATTTCGATCGCGGGTATCGTGATGGGACAGGGGAAGATCGAAAACGACATGTTCCACCAGCTCAGCGGCCTGATCGGTTCGGATGCCGGCAAACAAATACAAGAGCTGGTACACAATGCGGCGATCAGCGGCAAGAGCACCGTGGCCACCATCATTGGGGCCATCACCTTACTGATCGGTGCAACAACGGTATTCGGCGAGATCCAGGATTCGATCAACAGCATCTGGGGACTGAAACCCCGTCCGAAGGCAGGGATCATGAAGGTGGTCGTTACCCGTGCCCTTTCCTTTGGCATGATCGCCAGCCTCGGCTTCCTCCTGCTCGTTTCCC
>CBHWDR010000298.1:0-4926 GCA_966112575.1 uncultured Chitinophagales bacterium | reverse complement strand
TATTACATGCCGGTCTGCCTGGCCTTCTTTTGCTTCCAGGTCTTCTACAGCCACCTCTGGATGCGGTATTTCAGCTTTGGCCCGCTCGAATGGCTCTGGCGACAGCTGAGCTACGGCCGGCCCATGGCCATTCGCCGGCCGGTTATGGCCGCCGCCGCCCGTTGACCGGTGATTTCCGGCCATTCACCCGTAACGGATGTAGATTTATCCCAATAAGACTTGTCCAGGTGAAGAATTCTTGCCATTTTTGTTCCGTTATGAATAAGCGTTTCTACCTATTCGCCCTGGTCCTCATGGTTGCTTTCAGCTCCTGCACCACCAAGCAGACGGAGCGCCTGTCGAAGGCCCAGCCCTGGGAAATCCCCCTGCGCCTGCTCGGGCTCTGATTGCTTAACCTCCCTGGTACAGGCCAGCGGCCGGGATATTTCTTGCCCACCCGCCGATATTCTCCTTGCTTTGCAGCGTGCAGCTGAAAGCCTTTCTGGATCGAAAACTGGATGAATACAACCGGCCCTCCTTCATCGCGGCCGACCCCATTTCCATTCCGCACCGGTTCTCCCGGAATGCCGATATCGAGATCGCCGGTTTCTTCGCCGCCATTTTCGCCTGGGGCAACCGCACCATCATCATCAACAAGACCAATGAGCTGCTGGCGCTGATGGACGAAGCGCCGCACGAATTCATCACCGGTCACCAGGAGAGCGACCTGCGCCGCCTGCTGGCGTTTAAGCACCGCACGTTCAACACTACCGACCTGCTTTATTTCATCCAGTTCCTGCAGCAGCACTACCGGCATTCCGATTCGCTGGAAACGGCCTTCAGCCGCTGGATGGAGCCGGGCGATGAAGATGTGGAGCGGGCGCTGACCGGCTTTCATCACTATTTCTTCTCGCTTCCCGATGCCCCCAACCGCACCCGCAAGCACATCGCCACGCCCGAGAAGAACTCCACCTGCAAACGCCTGAATATGTTCCTCCGCTGGATGGTGCGACAGGATGACCGGGGGGTGGATTTCGGTATCTGGAAAACGATCCGGCCCGCGCAGCTGATCTGTCCGATCGACGTGCACGTGGCCCGCGTTGCCCGGCGCTTCCAGCTCATCGAGCGCAAGGGCGTCGACTGGCGCACTGCCCGGGAGCTCACCGCCCACCTCCGCCGCTACGATCCCCTGGACCCCGCGAAGTATGATTTCGCTTTGTTTGGCTTAGGCGTGGTCGAGAAATTTTGAATGGGCGTTAACTTCTGAAAAGGCAAGAGAGAAGGAACGCTGATTGATCGGATGGTCATGATTGGTATGATGCGAACGTTACATGGACCTAGGTCTCACGCTACATTTAAGCGAAGCAATCTTCGTTCTCATCCGTTCTATTTGTGCAAATCCGTGTTCTTTCGCTCCTCTGCGATTAGAACATGAATAGGCGATCGCGGCCACCCACTTTCTTCGGTGCGCCGACGTTCCGGATATTATAGGTGAAGGTCAGGGAGCCGTAGCGCTGGAGCACGTTGGTCTGGTTGTCGGTGATGATATTGCCCTGTACAAAACGATAGAGGCCATTGTTTCGGTTGAGGAGATCGAAGACGCCGAACTTCAGCAGGCCCACATCGCCTTTGAAAAGCAGGAGGGTCACGCCGGCATTCCAGAGCACGTTGGTGCGCGGAAGACCGGGCGCCACCTGGTTGGTATGGCGGTAGACGACATTCGTTTCCCACACCAGTTTCTTCGGCCAGCGCACGATCAGCTCACCTTCGGCATAGTGCTGCACTACGTTCACATTGCGGAAGCCTGGGGCGTTGTAGCGCGTGCGGCTGAAATTGGGCTGGTACATCGGGCGGAACTCCACTACGTCATTCCAGTTCAGGCCGATGTTGATGCCGGGGCCCCAGCCAAACGTACGGGCCAGGCTCTGGGTATTGTTCACGATGAGGCGGCGCTGGTTGAAATTGAAGTTGGGCGACACCCGGAAGGAGAAGATGAACTTCTGCTTGTTCTTGAACTCCTTTCCAAAGCCGATGCTCGACCAGAGCTGGATGCTTCCGTTCGCATTCACGGCACTGTCGCGCACCGTTCCCGAACTCGAGATCCTCCGGCTCATCACGACATCATTGTCGGTGAAGTTGGCATTCACCCACACATTGTAGCTCGATCCGCTGCCCTGGAAGAAATTAAAATTATTTATATAGATCGAATGCTGCTTTGCCGGACGAAGGGCCGGATTGCCTACCCGCACCAGGAAGGGGTTGGTGGAGTCGGGTACCGGGTTGAGGTAGTTGATCTGGGGTGCATTGACACTCACCTGGTAGTTGGCCGAGAGCTGCTTCCATTGGAAGTTGGCGCTGGGCAGGATGTTGAACAGGCGCTGTGTCATGGGCTCGGTGCTCTTTCGGAACTCGTTCCGGATCTGCTGCCACATGCCGGTAACCCCGCCCCCGAGGGTCACCTTCTTGATCTTGTAATTGAAGCCGGCATAGGTTGATGCCTTGTGCTGCACGCGTTCGAAGCCGGTGCTCTGCAGGAAGTCGAGCAACTCGTACTTGGTAGTGGACAGGTCCTTGTCGAAGATGCTGATGTCCTGCTCTTCCTGGCTGTATTCATAGCGGTTGTTCCAACGCAGGGTAAGCTTGTCGTTCACAGGCTCGGCAAAACTGATATTGGCATTTGTGGAGAAATAGGGCACGTCCTGACGGCGCAGCTGATCGAAAGGCAACTGTCGATAGACAGGCACATAATACTCGTTGAGCGATTCGGTGATATAACGCGTAAGGCTCTTGTTGTAGTTGGTGAAATTATTCAGGTTCCATTGCCGGCCTTTTTTCTTCGGCGAGCGATGGGTGAAGAAGATCGAATGATTGTAGCGGTTGGCGTAGAAGCGGTTGAACTGGTTGCCCAGGCCTCGGCTCAGCAGGCCGGTCTTGTTGTTCTCCGCCCGCACGCCCGCATCCACCTGCTCCTGCGTGGTGTTGTAGGAATACGAGGCACGGAAGTCGATATCGGTAAGGCTGTCGGGACGCAAGCGCGCGCCTGCTCCGAAATTGTGGTTCCATACCCGACGATCGGTATTGGTGGTCAGCCGCGTGTTCAGGATCGTGTCGCCAACGAACTGCTGGGTATTGTTGATCTGCTCCACATCATTGTCGGTATTGCCGATAAAATACTGGAGGAAGAAGGACTTGCGTTTGTTGGGCGCGTGGTTGAGGTTGAAGCCCGCGCCGCTGGTCCTGGCGAGGCCGGCATCCAATCCGCCGAACGAGATGCCGTTGATGGCGAAGCCGGTTTGCGAGCCGCGGCTCATTACCATCATGGAGTTGGAGCCGCTGCGGTTGAAGCCGCCGAGGTTCTGGATCTCCTGCATCGAGAAGCCGCTGCGGTTCACATTATTGCTGAAGCCGAGTACTGAAAGCTGCATGGTATCGCGATACACATTGGCGATCACGCCTGCTTCATAGCGGTCGCGGGTACCACCTCCGGCATAGGCTTTCCCGAACCAGCCTTTCTTGACGCCTTTTTTCAGGGTGAGGTTGATCACCTGGCCCACCTGCGTAAGGTCACCGGTGGTGTTGCGCGCCACTTCATCCTTATCCTCCGTCACCTGGATCTTGTCGATCACATTCGCGGGAAGGTTACGCGTGGCCATCTTCGGGTCATCGCCGAAGAAGGCCTTGCCGTCCACGAGGATGCGGTTCACCTTGCGCCCGTTGGCGGTGATATTGCCTTCGCCATCGACCTGGACGCCCGGGAGTTTTTTCAGAAGGTCTTCCACCAGCGATGTGGGCAGGGTGCGAAAGGAGGAGGCGTTGAACTCGATCGTATCCCGCTTCACCGTGATGGGCGGGCGCTCGGCGATCACCAGCACTTCATCCAGCGAGCGTGAGCTGCTGCTCATGCCGATGGTGCCCAGGTCGAGGGGGCTGTCATTGGTGAGCGAGAACTCGTGCCGGTAAGCCTCATAGCCCGAGTAAGAGATCACGGCACGCAGGGGCGTATTCAGGGGCAGCCCCGGCACGCGGAACTCGCCTTCGGGGTTGGAGAGGCGGTAGGTGATAAGGGTCGTATCCCGGGCCTGGAAGATGGTGACCGTTGCCAGGCCAAGGGGCGATCGCGAGGCCGTATCCATCAGTTTTCCTTTTACACTACCCTGCGCAGCTGCGCCAAGGCTCACGAGCAGGAGGAGGCAGAAAAATAATTTCATATCCGTTGGTCTGGTTTTCGAACCCAATTATACGATGGCGTTCGTAGTTAGGCTTTCCCTTTCTTGAGGAGCGGCAGTTATCGGGAATAAATGGCGGTTATAAAACATATAAGGGTGCGGCCTACCTTTAATTCATGGCCGACACGAAGCTCGAGCTCCTCGTAGCGCAATACGATAGATCCATGGATGCATCCCCGGACCTGCGGCTGGAGATGGAGCGCGCCGTGAATGAACTGATCCAGTATGATTTCGACCGGCTCGTCTCGATCCTTTATCGCATCGACGTGTCGGAGAAGAAGATCCGCCAGCTGGCGGGGCAGCCCAATGAAGATGCAGCCCGCCTGCTCACCGGACTGATCCTTGCGCGGCTCGAAGAGAAGCGGCGCTCCCGCGCCCGCTTCCGCCAGTCGGGGGAGATCCCGGAGGACGAAGCCTGGTAAGGCATATTTTTTTCGGCAATGCCGAAAACGATCCTCATGAAACGCGATGGCGCACGCACCAGCCTCTGGCAAAACAAACAGGAAGACTATATACCGAAGGCTGTCCAGATGGATGGACAGGGATACAATGTACTCATCGTTGGCGGCGGGGTAACCGGCATCACCACAGCGCTTGAGCTGCAGAAAAAAGGCAAGCGCTGCATCGTGGTGGAAGCCCATACGCTTTGTTTTGGCACCACCGGGGGCACCACCTCCCATCTGAATACCTTCTTCGATACGACCTATGACATGATCGAGTC
>CBHWDR010000297.1:0-4939 GCA_966112575.1 uncultured Chitinophagales bacterium | reverse complement strand
TCCGAGTGGTTGAAGGAGCACGCCTGGAAAGTGTGTATACCTCTAAAGGGTATCGGGGGTTCGAATCCCCCTCTCTCCGCCTCCGCCCGCCAAAGCACGTAGTGCGACGGCGGGCTTTTTTATTGCGACCTGTACTTGGTCCCGGCGGGCTACGGCGGACGGGGTCCGTAATGCATCACCAACAACGGAATCGGTAAACTGGGAGTACGCGGGCTACGGGCGCCTGCGCCAAGGCTTCAGCGATGGGGCAAAGGGAAAAATCACAGATTTCAGCGTTGGTTTTCCCAAGATTTCGATGCGTTCAGGTTGGAGCTTCGAGCCTTTATGTTCTACGTCTACATTCTGAAGTGTGCTGATGGTAAGTACTATGTGGGCTGCACGAAAGATTTCGAAGACCGTATGGCACGTCATCGTCGCGGTGACGTTACCTATACCAGCAGCCGGCTCCCTGTGGTGGTCCAGACGGTAATTGGCGTACCGGATCAATATGTTGCATTGCGACTGGAAGACTACTTAAAAACAGGTTCGGGACGAGCGTTCGCCAAACGGCATTTTTTTGGGAAATAAGATCTCGAATGGGCCAGGCTGACAGGTGATGTTCGAAAACTAATCCCCTCTCGCACCTTCATTTCTTCCGTGATCCATCATCTAAACCTCGATGCCGGTATTCGGGTCCGGGTGTGGGGCCCGGAGGCGGAACAGCGTTTCGGTATTGGCCGTGGTGATGCGGGCCACGTCTTCGATCGACTGGCCGGTGAGCTCCGCTATCTTTTCGGCGACGAGGGGAATGTAGGAAGGCTCGTTGCGTTTGCCTCGGTAGGGCACCGGCGCAAGGTAAGGTGCATCCGTTTCCAGTAGAAGCCGACTCGTGCCGACGGCGCTCACGACCTTGTCGAGGCCCCCGTTCCTGAAGGTGACCACGCCGCCGATGCCCAGGTAAAAGCCCGTAGCCATCGCCCGGCGCGCCTGCTCTTCATTGCCGGAAAAACAGTGGAACACGCCGCGGAGACCGGGGTATTGCTCCACTACCTGGATGCATTCATCGGTGGCTTCACGCGAATGGATCACGATGGGCAGGTCCCGCTCCAGCGCCAGCTCTATCTGCCGGTGAAAGGCCTGGTACTGCTGTTCCACGAAGGTTTTGTCCCAGTAGAAGTCCAGGCCGATCTCGCCCACGGCGATGAAGCTCCATTGGTTGAGGTAGTCCTCCACGATCTTAAGCTCGTGCTCAGGCTCCGCCGTCACCGAGCAGGGGTGAAGGCCCATCATGGCCTTGCAGCCCGGATCAGCGGCCTCCAGGGCCATCATCGCCTCGTGGGTGGTGGAGTCGATCGCCGGGAGCAGCCAGGTGTCGGTGCCCCCCGCCTTCGAACGCTCGAGGACCTGCTCCAGGTCGGAGGAAAACTGCTTGAGGTAGATATGGGTATGAGAGTCGATGAAACGCATGGGGAGGAGTTGAGGGTTGACCGTTGACAGACCACAGACGACAGACCACAGAGTTGAACTATTATCTACTGCCCACTGCCTATTGCCTATCATCCGCGAAGTTATAAAGAGGCGCTCCAATTTGAAGCAACCACCGTCGTCGGTCTCCCGACCGGCGACCAGTCACCAACTGCTTTTTTTAACGTCGCATTAAACCTTTCCTCCCGCCGCTTATCTTAACCCCGTAAAAACTACCGTTTATGATGAATCGTCTTACCCTTCTTGCCACGGCCCTGGCCCTGCTTGCCATCACTGGCTGTAAGCGCGAGAGTTCCGATACCCTCACGGATGCCGAAGAGCAGCAGGCCGCCAATTACTTCACCAATTCCGAAACCGAGTCGGAGGTCGTTTTCAACGATGTCTTCGATAATGTGCTGGGCGTGAATGCCGAAGTTGGATTTGGCGGCACGGGAATCTTTGGCCGCAGCCAGGCAGTAGGTACCAACACGGGTGATGCCGGTACTGGGCGGGAGATGGGCCTCGACTCCCTGCCTTCCTGCGTAACCGTTACCGTTACCCGACTCAACCTCCCCGCACCCTTCCCCGTACGGGTGAGCATCGACTTCGGTACCGCCGGCTGCACCGGCAATGACGGACATGTGCGCTATGGAAAGGTCATCACCACCTATACCGGCCCCCTGCGCAATCCGGGCAACAGCGCCACCACGGGTTTTGAAGGGTTCCGCATCGACAGTATCGCGGTTTCCGGATCGCATAAGATCGAGAATACAACAGCCCTGGGCAGCAACCAGCGCCAGTTCACGGTTACCGTGACCGACGCCCGCCTCCAGCGCCCGAGCGGCAATTTCTCGCAGTGGAACAGCACCCGGGTGATCACCCAGGTGGAGGGCAATGGTACCCTGCTGCCCCAGGACGATATCTTCACCATCACCGGTTCGGCCCGTGGCCGCGTGCGCCGCGACAACCTCCTGCTGGCCTGGCGCTCCGAGATCATCGAGCCCCTCCGCAAGCGCTTCATCTGCCGCTGGATCTCGCGCGGTATCCTCCGGACCTGGCGCGAAACCCTGCCCTCGACCTCGCCCTGGGTGGCCACCCTCAACTACGGCGACGGCACCTGCGACTTCCTGGCCACCCTCACCATTAACGGTCAGAGCCAGACGATTCAGCTCCCGCAATAGGAGCCTCATAGAAAAATTAATTTGAATTTTATATTCCGGAAAAGTTTATACCTTTAAACCAGTTTTCATAGGGTACGGATTAAAAACGGGCCAGGGTTTCTACCCAGGCCCTAATTTTTTTAACCCATTACGGATTTTTATTATCCGAGCAGGCTCTTCAGGTGGAATCCTTTCTCTTTCAGGAATTTCAGGGTTCCCGGCAAGGCGGTCTCGAGGTTTTTAAAGGCTTTTTCGCTGTCGTGGAACACGACGATCGACCCCGGACGCACATTTCGCGTCACATTCGCCAAACATTGCTCCGGCGAGAAGTTCCGATCGAAATCAGCGCTCAAAACATCCCACATAATGATCCTGGCAGCCTGTTTTTGCAGGGTTTCCGGAATTTTTTTTGCCTGCTCCCGCCGGATCCGTCCATAGGGCGGTCGGAACAGCGGGCTGTCGATGAGCCCGGATGCCCGGGCCGTATCGGCCAGGTAAACGTCATCTGCCGTATTCCAGCCCCTGAGGTGGCTGTAGGTATGGTTGCCCACCGCATGCCCGGCTTCCAGGATGCTGCGGTACACATCGGGGTATTGCTCCACGTTATTGCCGATGCAGAAGAAGGTGGCCTTCGCTTCATGCTCCCGCAACAGATCCAGCACCCAGGGCGTGATCACCGGGTGGGGCCCGTCATCGAAGGTCAGGTAGACCGTTTTCTCTCCCGCCGGCATCCGCCAGGTATAGGCCGGGAAAAGCTGCTGTACCAGCCAGGGCGTTTTGATGAAGTAACGATGGAGCGGCATCGGCTGCAAGTTAGTGGCTTTGCTCGCTTGCGCTCGCAGGCTCGCCGGTGAAAGCCTGGAAGGGAAGAAAGGGTTCGCTTCGCTCACTTTTCTTGAACCACGAAGACACGAAGGGCACGAAGAAGCACGAAGGGTTGTTGTTTTTTGAACTACGCCTATGTCCCGAATGGTCGGGACTTCGGCATACGGAGCACAGAGACACGGAGACAGGGAGTAGCACAGAGTTTCTTAATTACAAAAGTACTTGCAGGTATAAAGATCAGGCTAAAGGTTCGAGGTTTGCTTTGCCACATGCATCTGTGGACTGAACCAGCGGAAAAGCAGCAGACAGGAGCAGTATTTCCGGGCGAAGTATTATGAGCAGTTTTACTTTGCCTCCTCCAACTAACTTGCATCGTCTCCCGGCTTCCCTGTACTAACTCTTGAACGACCTCACCCCCAACCCCTCTCCGAAGGAGAGGGGAGTAAGATGAAGATAAACTTGGCTTACTCGCGAACTCGCAAACTCCTCGAACTCGCAAACTTCCCGAACCCCCTACCTTCGCGGCATGGAAAAAAATGTACGGGTACGGTTTGCGCCCAGTCCTACGGGTGGCTTGCACCTGGGTGGTGTGCGCACGGTGTTGTACAACTATCTTTTTGCGCGTCATCATGGAGGCACGTTCGTGCTCCGCATTGAGGATACGGATCAGAGCCGCTTCGTGCAAGGCGCTGAAGACTATATTTTCGAAACCCTGCGTTGGTGCGGACTGGAGCCGGATGAGAGCTCCCGTCATGGTGGAAATTACGGACCCTATCGCCAGAGCGAACGGAAAGCCACCTACCGGCAGTATGCCGAGCAGCTCGTGGCGCAGGGCCATGCTTATTATGCTTTCGACACACCGGAGGAACTCGATGCCATGCGCCTGCGCCTGCGCACCGAAGCCAATCCCACCCCACAATATGATCGCCAGGTACGGACGCAGATGCGCAACTCCCTGACCCTTTCGGCAGAGGAGACCCGCGCGCTGATCGACCAGGGCCTGCCCCACGTGGTGCGCATCCGTATGCCGGAAGGGGAGACCGTATCCTTCACCGATATGATCCGTGGCGAAGTGAAATTCGATACCTCGGTGGTGGATGATAAAGTGCTGCTTAAGGCCGACGGCATGCCGACCTATCACCTAGCGGTGGTGGTGGACGATCACCTCATGGAGATCACGCATGCCTTCCGCGGAGAAGAGTGGTTGCCCAGCGCGCCCGTGCACGTGCTGCTCTGGCGCTACCTCTTCGGTGAGGACCGGATGCCGCAGTGGGCACATCTTCCCCTCATCCTTGGTCCGAGCGGCAAGCTCTCGAAGCGCGACGGCGCCAAATACGGGTTCCCGGTTTTTGCCAGCAACTGGACCGACCCGCGCAGCGGTGAGCTCACCGAAGGCTTCAAGGAGCGCGGCTTCCTGCCCCAGGCCTTCGTGAACCTGCTGGCCATGCTGGGATGGAACGACGGCACCGAACAGGAGGTCTTCAGCATTGAAGAGCTGATCGGCAAGTTCA
>CBHWDR010000296.1:0-4957 GCA_966112575.1 uncultured Chitinophagales bacterium | reverse complement strand
GGTTACCAGGCGGCGGAGATGGCCGGCATCAAGAAAGGCGATACGGTGGTCGTATTCGGCGCCGGCCCGGTAGGCATCATGGCTGCGCGTTGCGCCTGGCTCTTCGGAGCCGGCAGGGTGATCATCATCGATGAGCTGGAGTACCGCCTGGAATTCGCGAAGCGTTTCGCCTTCTGTGAGGCGTATAACTTCCGCGACGTGGGCGATGTTACACTCTTCCTGAAAAAGCAGACCGACAATTTCGGCGCGGACGTTTGTATCGATGCGGTTGGCTGCGAGGCTGCCGGTGATCCATTCCAGACAATCACAGGCCGCAAGATGCTCCTGCAGGCCGGTTCGGCCACGGCGCTGATGTGGGCGATCAACTCGGTGAAGAAAGGCGGTATCATTTCCGTAGTAGGTGTATATGGACCTACGGCCAATATGATCCCGATCGGCAACGTGCTCAACAAGGGGCTGACGATCCGCGCCAACCAGGCCTCCGTGAAGCGGCTCCTCCCGAGGTTGATCGAGCACGTAATGGCCGGACGCCTCAATCCGAAAGAGCTGATCACGCACCGCGTGCCGCTGGAAGAAGTATCGGAAGCATACCACATCTTCTCCCGCAAGCTCGACAATTGCATCAAACCAATCTTAATACCGCCGCGGGCAGCAGCCTGAGGCTAAAAAAGAAATACTATGGAACGAATAGCAAAAGAAACCACGGATGAGCAGTATAGCCATATTCCGGGCTGGGGTATTGATGCCGACCCGAAAAATGAGCCGACTTATCCCATGAAGCATTACACCGGCGACGACCACAAGCGGTTGAATTATCAACGCCCGACCCTGCAACCCGAAACGGTGGAGGTGCTGCATTCCAACGAGCGGCCGAATCTCACGGCAGCATTCGGTACCGTGTCGCCGCCTTCCGGCGTGAGTGGCTCGATCCGCCGTTATGCCTTCAAATACAGTGAAGGGCAATGGCGCCACTGGCTCCTCCTGCTCCTTGCCGACCGGGTGAACTCGGTGGAAGGGATCGTGGAAGACCTGTCGCACGGCCACGTGCCCAATATTGTGAAGGAGCGCGGATGGACCGCCGAGTGGAAGTACAACCGGCAGGAGCTGATCAAGAAAGCTGCCATTGGCGCCGGCGTGGCTGCCGCGGCCGTGCTGATCATCAGCCTGCGCAACAAACGGAAGAAGTCGCTGCTGTGATCCTTTAGCAGTTTTTGGAAGATGGGCGGTGGCAACACGGCCCATCTTCATTTCCAGGAGTTGACCAGTACGACCATCGCCGGTACGGTGCCGACCAGGTCCGGCTGCATGATGGCAAGGGCCGCCTGGGGCATGAAAGCGACGACGGCCGTCGACGGGTCCTGTACGATGGTGCGTCCGCCTGCTTCCGCGATAGCCTGCAGCCCACGCGCGCCGTCGGCGCTGGCTCCCGAGAGCAGGATGGCGGCCGCTTCTTTTCCATATACTTCGGCAGCCATTTCAAACGTCACGTCAATGGCCGGCCGGCTGTAGTTGACTTTTTCGGAATAGTCAAGTGAAAAGCTGCGGTCGGATTCGATGAGGAGGTGATAGTCGGCGGGAGCGATATAGATCGTGCCGGGGAGAATGGCTTCCTTCTCTTCCGCTTCCTTGACGCGGCAAGGGGTGTGCGACTGGATCACCTCGCCCAGCCGCGATTCGGGGCTCTTGCGGTGCATGACCACCACAATGGCGAAGCTTTTCACCTTTCCGATCGCGCCGATCAGCTCCAGCAATACCTCGAGGCTGCCGGCAGAACCGCCGATCAATAATACCCTGGGCCCTTCCGTCATTTGTTCTTTCGCCATAGTTTCTCTTTGCCGAGTTGCTTATACCGGTCTGAAACCGATGAAAAATGCAGGGTCTCCTTGGCGCCAAGGCCGATAAATCCCAATTGCTCCAGGCTGTTGTCGAATAGCTGAAGCACCCGTTCCTGCAGGCTCTTTTCGAAATAGATCATCACGTTGCGACAAAGGATCAGCTGAAACTCGTTGAAGGAACCGTCGGATACCAGGTTGTGCGTCGCGAAGATCATCCGCTTTCTGAAGTTACGGTTGAACAGGGCTTGTCCGTACCGCGAGGTATAGTATTCCGAAAAGTCTTCCCGCCCGCCTCCGGCCACATAATTTTCGGAATGCTGTTTCATATGCGCAAGGGGGAACATTCCTTTTTCCGCTTTTTCCAGCACGTCGGGGTTGAGGTCGGTGGCGTAGAGCAGCGACTTCTCGAGCAACCCGGCTTCCTTCAACAGGATGGCCATGGAGTAGACCTCTTCGCCCGTGCTGCAGCCGGCGTGCCAGATGCGGATCAGCGGATAGGTGGCCAGTACGGGAAGCACTTTGGAACGCAGACAGCGGTAAAAATGGGGATCGCGGAACATCTCGGTCACGTTCACGGTGATCTCTTCCACAAACCGACGGAGGTAGGCTTCGTCGTTGCGGATGCGGTAGCGGAATTCGGCAAAGGAAGGAAATGAATCCAGCCCATACAGCCGCTGCATCCGGCGCTTGAGCGATGCCTTGGAATATTCCGAAAAATCGTAGCCATGCCGGTCGATGAGGTCGGTCAGCAATATGTTCACGTCTTCGTCTTTCATCCTCTCTTCTCTTCGTATTGCTGGAGTAGTTGCAACAAGCGGTCCACATCCACGGGCTTGGAAAGGTATTCGTCGGCGCCGGCTTCGAGGCAGCGTTCCCGGTCGCCCTTCATGGCCTGGGCGGTGACGGCGAAGACCGGCAGGTCGGAAATGCGTTCGTCGCCGCGGATCACCGAGAGCGCTTCGTAACCATCCATATCGGGCATCATCATGTCGAGCAGCACAAAGCCGATCTCCGGCACCTTCCGCATCATATCGATCCCTTCGGCAGCATCCTGCGCCGACCGGATCGCGTAGCCGCGGGCGCGGAGCACTGCGCTCAGGGCAAAAATATTTCGTTTGTCATCATCCACGATCAGGATATCCGGGTGCGTCATGGTCAGAGGGTTTTGTCGTAAAGCCAAACGCGCAGCAAGGAAAGGAGCTGGTCGATGTCGATCGGCTTGGAAATATAATCCGAAGCACCGTCGCGAAAGCACTTCTCCCGGTCGCCGGTCATGGCCTTGGCCGTAATGGCGATGATGGGGAGGTTGCGGTACTGCGGCTTTTTGCGTATTGCCTGCATGGCTTCATAGCCGTCCATCTCCGGCATCATGATATCCATGAGCACCGCGCTGATATCCGGGTTTTCTTCGAGGCGCTTCAGGGCTTCGCGGCCATCGATCGCCGTGAGCACTTCCATCTGGTGGATCTCAAGCGCCTTGGTCAGCGAGAAAATATTGCGCACATCGTCATCGGCGATCAGGATCTTCTTCCCGCTGAGCACTTCCTGCATGGCGCCCATGCGGCGGAAGCCTGTGCGGTCCTTGTCGCGCTTGCCTTCCTCTACGAGGTGCAAAAAGAGTGAAACCTCGTCGAGGATGCGCTGGTAGGAATGCGCAGTTTTGATCACGATCGAATCGGCATACTGGCGGATGCGGGACTCTTCCGAGTTGGACAGGCTCTTGCCGGTAAAAATGATCACCGGCAGGTGTTCCATGCCCTCCTGCTGCTTCACCGTTTCCAGGGTCTCATAGGCCTGCTGATCAGGAATGCCCATATCGAGGATAACGCAGTCGACGTCTTCCTTCTTCAGGGCATCGACGCCGCTGTTGATCGAAGGCTGGATCTGTGCATTGATGTTGAAGGTCTCCAGGAAGTAGGCCAAGGCCTTGGCGTGCTTGGGATTCTCTTCGATGATCATCACTTTCTTGTTCTCCTTGCCCACCACGTGTTCGATCTTCTGGAAGACCTCCGTGATCTGCTCAAATGCCACCGGCTTATTCACGAAGTCGATCGCACCACGGCGGAGGCTTTCCTTCCGGCTTTCGTTCGACGACATCATGTGTACCGGAATGGGGCGGGTCTGCGGGTCCGACTTCAATTCTTCCATGACCTCCCAGCCGTCCTTTACCGGCAGCTGGATATCGAGCAGGATGCCCACCGGCCGGAATTGACGCGCCAGCTCCACTCCTTCATCCCCGCGTACGGCCACCAGTCCTTTGTAGCCTTTGCTCCGGGTGAATTCGAGGAGGGCTTTCGCGAACGGCGTATCATCCTCGATGATGAGGATCACCCGGTCACCGGGCTGCACCCCTTCCCGGTCGTCGGGCACGGACGCGGGAATTTCTTTTACCCGGAGTGGGTTGGGCTTGGGTTCGGCCTGCGGCCGGACCGCTTCCAGTTGTTCCATGAATTCGTAAGGCAGGGCTTCACCATTGCTGCCTGCTTGCGCAGGGGCACCTCCACGAAGAATGCGCTGCCTTTACCGGGCTCACTTTCGAGGCGGATCTCACCGCCCATGAGGCGTACGAGTTCGCGGCTGATGGAGAGGCCAAGGCCGGTGCCTCCATATTTCCGGCGCGTGGAGCCATCGGCCTGCTGGAAGGCTTCAAAAACCAGGGCCTGCTTGTCTTTGGCGATGCCGATACCCGTATCCCGCACCGCGAAGACCAGCCCGTCTTTTGCCCCGTTCGCATCAACGGACAGGGTGACGCTGCCTTCCGAGGTGAATTTGATCGCGTTGGAAAGCAGGTTGCGCAGCACCTGCTCCAGGCGCAACTTGTCGGTTTCCAGGAGCGAAGGGATGCCTTCGGCCTGCTCCACTACCAGCTCGATCTTTTTCTCCCGCGCCTGTGGCGTGAACAGGGCGCGCATGTCGGTGAGGATCGAGGATACCGTCACGGGCATGTATTCGAGCTCCATCTTGCCCGCTTCGATCTTGCTGAGGTCGAGGATCTCATCGATCAGCGACAGCAGCCCCTGACCGGAACTCAGGATGACCTGCGCATATTCTGTCTGCTCCGGGGTGAGGGTCGCTTCATTGTTTTAGGAAAGCAGGCGCGAAAGCAGGAGGATGGACTTTAG
>CBHWDR010000295.1:0-4958 GCA_966112575.1 uncultured Chitinophagales bacterium | reverse complement strand
AGCTGATGTCCTTCTGCTGGCGCATGGCGGCATTCTGCCAGTTGAGCATCAGGGTATTATTGCTAAGCAGTTCGTTGGCGCGGTTGATGCGAATGTTGAAATCCAGCATGTAGTTGTCGGGGCGCAGTACGAACTGGTGTTCCAGCGTCTGTCCATCTGCCGACTTGAAGGACACCGTCGTCGAGTTATCAGCATTCTTTGTCACCACCGGCGCCTGGAAATTCACATCGGCGATCTCGGTTGTTTTCCCGTTCACCTGTACCCGGTAGGAGATCCGGTCGTAGTCGGTTCCGGCAAGGCTCACGGGCTTGTTGCCCGGTCCCTGGAATTTCTTCAGCTCCACACGCTGGGGCTGTCCGCCGCGGGTGGTGAAGTAGACCTTCATCACATCGTTCTCTACCGGCGTTACCTGACCGGGCTGGTTCAGCACCCCCAGGACATTGCTGGAATCCACGGCCGGGGCGATCGCCAGGCCATTGGTGTCCTTCTGAACGGGAGCGGCTTTGGGCTGCTTAGCCTTGGCAATGGAATCAACGGCGCGGGCTGTGGAGTCCTGAATGCGCTTCTGGGCCAGCATTTCCCCCTGCTGCTTATTGTTGTACCAGAAGAAGCCAAAGAAAAGAACGGCGAGGATGACGAAACCGATGACGGTATTACGGTCGAAATTCATTGTTGACAGGTAAGTTATGGGACGGGCAGGGCGCAAAATTCACGTACGGCCCGTTTAAAGGCGGCAAAGATAGTCGGAAGTTTCCGCTTGTACCCCTATTTGCGTTAACGTTTTCCCAACTCAGATCATCTCTCCCTGGAGGAGCGGATTCCGGTTTTCCGCCTTCTGTTCGTTGTAGCGCTTCGCGGCTGCCACGAAATGCACAAACAGCGGGTGCGGGTTCTCCACGGTGCTCTTGAGCTCCGGATGGTACTGGCAACCGATAAAGAACGGATGCCCGGCCACTTCCATGATCTCGACCAGCCCGGTTTCCGGATTGCGGCCGGATGCGGTCATGCCGTTCTTCTCGTAGAGGTCGAGGTATTTATTGTTGAACTCGTACCGGTGGCGGTGGCGCTCGGTGATCGAGGTGCCGCCATAGATCGATTCGGCCAGCGTGCCGGGAAGAATGGAGCAGGGATAAGAACCGAGGCGCATGGTACCCCCCTTGGTGGTGATCTGCTTCTGCTCCTCCATCATATCGATCACGGGTTCTTCGGCGTGGGCGTCCATCTCGGCCGACTGGGCATTGGCGATCCCCAGCACGTTGCGACCGTATTCGATAACCGCCATCTGCATACCGAGGCAGATGCCAAAGAAGGGCAGGCCGCTTTCACGGGCCCATTTAACGGCCGAAATCTTTCCCTCGATGCCGCGGTGCCCGAAACCGGGCGCTACCAGCAGCCCATCGAGGTTCTCGAGCTTTTCCGCCACGTTCTCGGGGGTGATGAACTCCGAGTGGATCGGAAGCACCTGCACCTTGCACTCGTTGATCGCGCCGGCATGCACAAAGGCTTCCAGGATGGATTTATAGGCGTCCTGGAGCTCCACGTATTTGCCGATGAGGCCAATGGTGATGCGGGACTTGGGGTATTTCAGCTTGTCGAGGAACTCCTTCCAGCGGGAGAGGTCCGGTTCGTGCTTCGAGGTGAGGTTCATCTTCTTCAGCACGATCTGGTCGAGCTTCTCGTTCATCATCAGCAGGGGCACTTCATAAATGGTGCTGGCGTCGGGCGCTTCGATCACGGCCTCCGGCTTGACGTTGCAGAACTGGGCGATCTTCCGCTTGATCTCGTTGTTGATCGGCTCCTCGGTGCGGCAGACGATCACGTCGGGGAATACGCCGTTCTCGGAGAGCATTTTAACCGAGTGCTGCGTGGGCTTGGTCTTCAGCTCCTTCGCCGCCTTCAGGTAAGGGATGAGGGTCAGGTGCACCACGAGCAGGTCTTCCTCCGGAAGCTCCCATTGCAGCTGGCGTACCGCCTCGATATAGGGCAGGGACTCGATATCGCCTACCGTACCACCGATCTCGGT
Organism: uncultured Chitinophagales bacterium; assembly: GCA_966112575.1. Lineage (GTDB taxonomy): Bacteria > Bacteroidota > Bacteroidia > Chitinophagales > Chitinophagaceae > Flavisolibacter. Next base: position 2,935 of record CBHWDR010000295.1, on the reverse strand, counting down.
GATGATGATGTCGAATTGATTGTTCTGTCCGAGGAGGAGCATCCGGCGCTTGATCTCGTCGGTAATGTGCGGGATCACCTGTACGGTCTTTCCCAGGAAAGCGCCTTCGCGCTCGCGGTTGATCACCGTCTGGTAGATCCGGCCGGTGGTAACGTTATTGGCCTGGGACGTGAAGATATTGAGGAAACGCTCATAGTGGCCAAGATCCAGGTCGGTTTCGGCGCCGTCTTCCGTTACATAGCATTCTCCATGTTCGTAGGGGTTGAGGGTACCTGGGTCTACGTTGATATAGGGGTCGAATTTCTGGATCGTGACATTGAGCCCGCGCGCCTGCAGGAGCTTCGCCAGCGAAGCGGCAATGATGCCCTTACCCAGAGAAGAAGTTACGCCGCCTGTAACAAAAATATACTTAGCCATTGCTGAATGGTTGTTGTTTCGAACAGTCTAAAAAAAAGGTTGATGATGTAGGTGACCGTGGAGATCCGAGAAATTCCAGGAGGTCATGCAAACCTACGGCAATTTTTGCACTGCCCCACCGGATTCTCCTCCCGATGTGGAAAAGCAGGGGGATAAAACGGTCGTTGCCGGGACCGCTTTCTGCCGGTTTTGTTGAAGCAGCTTAAACGTTCACGGTATCGATGTTTTCAACAGGTCGCAAAAACAGCCGCAATCCAAAAACCTTTTTGCTCCGTTTATGTTGGTCATCAAAACCAAATCATCTATGCGCAAATCTTTCCTGTCATTTGCGGCAGCCCTTGCCCTGACCGCCACACTCCTCTCCTGCTCCAACGACAGCACCTCCAGTACGGGTGCTACCGGCGACTCCACCGCTGCCGGCGCGAACACGACCCCGTCCAATGACTCCATGGGTATGAATAAACCCGAAGCCGGCGTTATGGTTGGCGGAGCCAATATGGTGGCTTCCAAGAATATCGTAGAGAACGCCTCGAACTCCCAGGATCACACCACACTGGTGGCTGCCGTGAAAGCCGCGGGCCTGGTGGAAACGCTTCAGGGTGCCGGACCATTCACCGTATTCGCTCCTACGAACGAAGCCTTCGGAAAACTGCCTGCCGGAACCGTTGATAACCTGCTGAAGCCCGAGAACAAGGCCCAACTCACTTCTGTGCTCACCTATCACGTAGTGCCGGGCGCTCTGAAAGCCGCTGACCTGAAAGATGGCCAGAAGCTGAAAACCGTACAGGGCCAGGAACTGACCGTTTCCATGAAAGACGGTAAGGTGATGATCGATGGCGCTGTGGTGACCATTCCTGATGTGCTCTCCAGCAACGGTGTAACCCACGTGATCGATGCGGTGGTACTGCCGAAGAAATAAAAAAACTGTGCTTTCAATTAGGTTGTAAACATGGGCTGCCTGTCGAGGCGGCCCTTTTTTTAGCGAGGCCCGGCACGCTCTTTTCTGCTGCAGTTGGTATGAAAAGCTACCTGGCGAAGATCAATGGAAGCCTGCTGCTTGCCATTCTGAGCACCGTGGTGCTTTACTATGGCAAGCCCCTGCTCGTTCCGCTTTTTTCCGCCATTCTCCTGGCCATGCTGATGGCACCACTTTGCCGTCGGCTGGATAACAAGGGCTGGCATCGCGCGCTTTCCTGCCTGGCCTGCGTCTTCCTCCTCCTGCTGGTGTTCCTGGGCATGATGGGCATCATGGCCGGGCAAATCGGTGGCTTTATTGGCAACCTGGAAGCAGTGGAGGAACGATCCAAAGAGTTGCTGAGTGAAACGCAAACCTTTGTGGAGCGGCGCTTCGAGATTCCTGTTGCGGAGCAAACAGCCTTCCTTAAACAGGAGACGGCCAACATGGGACAGCTGGTCCGCGCTTACCTAACCGGCGCGGTGCGCACGTCGGCGCAACTGCTCGGAGGCCTGATCATAACGCTGATCCTCACCTTTCTTTTCCTTTTCCACAAGGAGAAATATTACCGGTTCTTCCTGCGCTTCACCCATGGCGATGATGACGCACGGCGGCATGGCGTGCTGAATCATATCGGGCAGGTGGCACAGCACTACCTCGTGGGCCGGGCGGTGTCCATCCTTATGCTTTTCGTTCTCTATGCCTTAGCCTTGCTGATCATCGGCATTCAGAATGCACTGCTGCTGGCAGCACTGGCCGCCCTGTTCAACATCATTCCCTTTCTCGGGCCGATCCTGGCAGCGGTATTTCCCGTAGCCGTGGCACTGGTCACCGAGCCCAGCATCACCCCGGCGGTATGGGTGCTGATCACGTTTTGCCTGTTTCAGGCCCTCGACAACTATTTCGTCACGCCATATTTCCTGGGCGGTGAAGTAAGCCTGAGCGCACTGACCACCATCATCGGGATGATCGCCGGCGGTTTCGTTTGGGGCGTGGCCGGCATGATCCTGTTCATTCCGCTCCTGAGCATCCTGAAGATCATTTTCGATCACCTCCCGGGATTGGAGCACTACGGCGCTTTGATCGGGGACGAGGAGGAGGGCAAGCCCGGAAGAAAGATCAGCGACTGGCTGCGAAAGATAAGAAAGCGAGGACGCTAAATATTCGTTTTCTTTATTATCTTTTGGTCTACTTTCGGGCTCCAAGCAGAACGACCGATGATGAATTCCGCGCAGATCTCCAGTTTCCAGGGTGAGGCCGGCCTGTCGGCCATGATCCAGCAGGCCCCTGTGGCCATGTCGATCATCACCGGGCCGGAATTCCTGATCCGGCTGGCCAATCGCAAACAGCTGCAGCTCTGGCGAAAACAGGCCGAAGAAGTGATCGGCCAGCGCCTGTTCGACGTCTTTCCCGAAGTGGAGGCGCAGGGCTTCCGGGAGAAACTCGAAGAAGTCTACCGCTCCGGCGTTGCCTTTACCGGCCAGGCGGTTCCCACTCAATTTTACCGCAATGGCCAACTGGAACAGGCCTGGTTCGACTTCGTTTACGAACCGATGGTCAATG